>QNDG01000053.1 GCA_003645915.1 Candidatus Zhuqueibacterota bacterium
AGACTTCAACAGCCATAACCTGATCAGGTGGTATTAGATCAATAAATCCGGAATCAACATGTTTGCCGTCAACGTAAATATTTGCCGGTATGTTATTATGCAAATGTCGTAAAGAATAAACACCCGGTTCTTTAAATCCGTTTGCAGAAGTTTGACTGCTCTGGTAAATCATACCCGGAATGTCATCAAACAGCTGCCCCAGATTATACGGAGCTTTATCCTCAATGTCTTGCTGAGTAAAGAAATAACCGGTTTTACTTTTCATTCTTTTATAAAAACCTGTGCTTAAAAGATACGCCATGATTCTGTCGGATGATATGTAAACGGAATCTAAAAGAATAGGTTCGGGGTCAAGCCCGATCTGAAAAAACAGTGTATCTGATTTTTTTATTTTGTAAATATCCGTAACTATATTTTTAAATCCGTATCTGTAGGTTTTGATTATAAATGACCTTAATTTCAGTTTATCAAAGCTGAACTGTCCTAGACTGTCTGACATAGTAACATCATAAATTCTGTTCCTGGTGTTAAGTATCATAATAATTGCTTTGGAAACAGGCCGGTTAGTATGATTCTCATATAACTTACCTGAAATTTTCTGCGCACAGATATTTTGTGGAATAGATAACAGGGACAGAATAACGGATAATAAAGTAAGAATTTTAAATTTTTTAATCAGAATAAACATAATGGTTTTCTCTCGTTGATAAAAATAAATTAACCGCAATACCGGATAAAGTCAAGGGGATTTTATAAGTTTACAGGTTTTGGGGTGCGGTTAATTTTTTTAGCCGCAGATTCAGAATAAATTTTGAATTTTAAATTAAAAAGATAAAGGGATGTTTTAGTCTGACCAAAGTTGTATTTGACGCGGAAATTTTCAGATGTCGGTTTTAAAAACATTTTAAAAAATATTAACAGGAATAACAGGTGCGGTTATTCGTTAGTGAAGGGATCCTTCGATGTAGTTTATCCCGAGCTTACCAAAGGGAAGAAAAATAGCTCCAGATAAAAGATTTCAGCAATAACTTTCTCAATGCCTGTCAGGTACGGAAGCTAAATAACAGTGGTATAACCCGATAATAAATGGCTGAATTACTGTTTCCAACAGGTCAGGAAAGTTTTCACGTGTACTCATTAAAGTTGGTTTTTGTGATTCAAATTAAACTGCAGGTTGCATTTCAATAAAAATAATATTATCTTAATTGTCTGAGTTAAATATTTCAATAAAAAAATGCAGGGGATTATACACTTTGGGAATAATGACAGAATGGAAGAGAAGCCACAAATGTGGAGATCTTAACAAAGAAGATAAAGGTTCAAATGTAGTTCTTGTGGGCTGGGCAGCGAGAGTAAGAGATCACGGAGGTGTTGTTTTTATTAGTCTTCGTGACAGATGGGGAGTAACGCAGGTTGTTGTTAATCCTGACAATAAAGATTACAACACTGCAAAATCTCTTCATATGGAAAGCGTGATAGGAGTTAAAGGCAGGGTTGCATTAAGGCCCGAAGGACAGATTAATAAAAACATGAAAACCGGAGAAATAGAGGTTATAGCAGATGAGATAGTTGTTTTAAACCCTGCTGATCCTCTGCCTCTGATGATTGCAGAAGAGAGTGATGCTTCCGAGGAGTTGAGGCTGACTTACAGATATCTTGATCTGCGCAGACCTCAGATGCAGAAAAATATTATTCTACGTCATAAGGCCGCTCAGATTGTCAGACGTTTTTTTGATGATAATGAATTTCTGGAGATAGAGACTCCCTACCTTATGAAAAGTACTCCGGAAGGAGCGCGGGATTATCTTGTGCCGAGCAGGAACCATCCGGGAAAGTTTTATGCACTTCCACAGTCACCTCAGACATATAAGCAGATATTGATGATTGCGTCTTTTGACAGATATTTTCAGATTGTACGATGTTTCAGAGACGAAGATCTGCGTGCAGACAGACAGCCCGAGTTTACTCAGATTGATGTGGAAATGTCATTTATTGACGAGAATGATATTATTGATGTGGTTGAAAGGCTGATGCAAAGGCTGTTTAAAGAGGCAATAAATAAAGATCTTAAAATTCCTTTCCCAAGGATTGATTACAATACTGCCATGGAGCAGTACGGGTCAGATGCTCCTGATATAAGATTTGATTTGAAACTTGATGACCTTTCTGATCTTGTCAGGGGTTCTGATTTTGGTATTTTTAAATCAACTATTGAAGCAGGAGGTGCTGTAAAGGGAATTTATGTGCCGGAAATGGAAGGTATTTCCAGAAAGAATACTGACGAAATAACGGAATTTGTATCAAAATACGGCGCTAAAGGAGTTATTACAATACAGAAACGGGAAGGAGAGATTGTGTCCCCTGTAAAAAAATATGTGGGACAGGAACTTTTACAGCAGATATGGAACAGCTTTGAAGCAAAGGAGAGCGGGGTTGTGTTCATTATCGCTGCAGGAAAACAGGTTTGCAATGTTTCCCTTGGCGCTCTCAGAAAGAAAATTGCAAAAGATCTTGATCTTATACCTCAAAACGAGTTCGCTCTTACATGGGTTGTTGATTTTCCTCTTTTTGAATATGATGAAGATGAGGGAAGATTCGTTGCAATGCATCATCCTTTTACCTCTCCAAAGTTAGAGGATATTGACAAGCTTGGTTCCGAGCCTGAAAAAGTTATGGCAAGGGCATATGACCTTGTATTAAACGGTACCGAAATAGCAGGAGGAAGTATCAGGAATTACAGGAGCGACGTTCAGGAAAAACTGTTTGAAGCTCTTGGAATGGATGAAGAAACCATAAAATATAAGTTCGGATTTCTTGTAGAAGCGCTTAAGTACGGAGCGCCTCCACACGGAGGAATTGCCTTTGGGTTTGACCGTCTTATTGCAATTATGGCGGGAGAAGATTCCATCAGGAATGTAATTCCGTTTCCCAAAACAACAAGTGCTTATTCACTTATGGACGGCGCCCCTTCCGAAGTTGATGAGAATCAGCTGAAAGAGTTGGGTATTATGGCCGCAAAACAGGAGTAACCGAATATAAAATAAGCATATAGTACAGCTAATTTTTACTTGACAATAAACGAATAATTTGTTATACTTGATTTGATTCGATTCATGGCATTAAAATTTCATGAAATCACCAAGTAAAAGGAGGTGTAGGGAATGTTAAAAGGCATTCGCAAAGCTCTCGTGTCGTTTTTAACTGTTGTTGTATTGGCTTCTTTTGTTCTGGCCGGATGTACCAGATATGCCAATGACGAACAATTAAAAACACTTGACGAGACAAAAGCTGCTGCATTGTCAGCAGAAAAAACTCTGGAGCAGAAAGAGCAGGAAAAAGCTTCATTGGAAAAGAAATTGTCAGAGAAGCAGGATGAACTGCAAAAAGTAAAAGAAGAGAAAAGTAAAGTTCAGTCAAAACTCTAAAATTTAGAGAATGACGGCTTTTATGAGTAAGGAGGACTGGAGAATGAAAATTAATGGTAAAATATTTACTGTTGTTGCCTTAGTCTTTGTTCTGCTTCTCGCACTCAACTCACCGGTATTCAGCCAGGAAGAAAGAAAGATCAAAATGGGTGAATACAAAATTCAGCTGGCTGAGTGGCAGAAAAGAGAAGCAGTGGCAACTGCAAAGATTGACTCCCTGAATAAAATCATCGAAGATCTGAACAATCAGATTGCAGGTGTTCAGTCAGAGATTGACAATGAATGGGATTCTGTTTACACTTTGGTTGGTACAGACAAATCTGGTTATGAAGCATACAAAGAAGACCTCAATAGCATTGAAAATGAGATTGACGGCCTTGCATCCCTTTCACCGGAAGAGCTGTTCAGAAGCAGAGACAAAATAGATGAACTTGCAGCAAAAATTGAAGAAGCAAAAGCCAATAAAATCTCTCTCATAACAGAGACAGAGAACAAACTTGCTGATATTGATGCTAAATTTGCTGCGTTAAAGTCAAAAGTTCCTGACAATATCTTTGATAAGTACACAGTAGTAAAAGGCGACTATCTGTGGAAAATCGCAAAGAAAGATGATATTTACGGTAATGCATATCAGTGGATCAGAATTTACACTGTTAACAAAGATCAGATTAAAGATCCTGATTTAATCTATCCGGATCAGATTTTTAATATTGCCCGCGGAGTTGGAAGAAACGAGCACCTTGTTGCAAAGGGCGAGTATTTGTCAAAAATTGCCGGATGCATGAAAGTTTTCGGCGATCCGACAAAATGGACAAAAATTTATGAAGCCAATAAAGACATTATTGGCGATCCGAATCTGATCTATCCATATCAGGTGCTTACCATTCCCAAAGGTGAATAAAGTTGGTCAATTACCCTTTAGGGTGTTGGTTGTGACCTTATGACGATTTAGTCCGAATTAAAATAAAAGCTCTTAGCCCCTGTTAATCATTGGGGGCTGAGGGCTTTTTTTATCAAAAACTGTATTATTTAAGAATGAAAAAAGCAACAATTAAAATAGATGATGTTGAGCATGTAAAGCTTTTTGGCGTTAATGATGAATTCCTTACATTAATCGAAAAAGCCTTTCCTGATGCACGAATAGTAGTCAGAGGAGAGACTGTTTCCATTAGTGGAAGTACTGGTGATGCGGAGTTGATTCAAAGAGTGATTAATGAGCTTAAATATTTGATTAATAGAAATGAAGTTATAAATAAAAATGATGTTATTACGGTTCTTAATATAGTAAATAATGATAAAAGCATACTTTCGGGAGAAAAAGCATTAGATGAATTTCCTGTAATACTTTACGGTAAAAGAGGTGTTATACGGCCAAAGACATCCGGGCAAAAAGAATATTATTATGCAATGCTTAATAACGATATTGTTTTTGCCGAAGGGCCTGCAGGAACCGGCAAAACATATCTTGCTGTGGCCACTGCTCTGCAAAAACTTAAAAATCAGGAAATTGCCAGAATAATCTTGTGCCGCCCTGCTATAGAAGCGGGCGAGAGTCTTGGGTATCTTCCAGGAGATCTTATGGATAAAGTGGATCCTTATTTAAGGCCCTTAACCGATTCCTTGTTTGATATGATTTCCTCAGATAAAATTAACAGATTTATTGACAGTAAAATAATTGAGATAGTTCCTCTTGCATATATGAGGGGCAGAACACTTAATAATGCATTTGTAATACTTGATGAGGCTCAGAATACCTCGCCAATGCAGATGAAAATGTTTTTAACCCGCCTTGCTGCAAATTCTCAGGCAGTTATAACAGGGGACACAACACAGATTGATCTTCCTGAGAAAGTAGAGTCCGGTTTGGTTCAGATTATGGATATTTTAAAAAATATTCATGGAATAAAATTCATAAGTCTGACAAATGAAGATGTGGTCAGGCACAGGCTTGTCAAAGAGATTATAAAGGCATATGAAGAATACAACGGAAAAAAGAAACAAGAGGATAATTCTTAATGAAAATTTTTATTAATATAAAAAAAATAAAAAGATTAATACGGCTTAACAAGGATACAAGTGAGAAAGTATCGCACAATTTTGATAAACTTGTAAGATGGTTGGTTTTTACAGCTCTGATTGTCACTATTACTCTTATGTTCCCGCAAGGCAGAACGCCTCAATTTGCAGATATGATTGAGGGGAGCATTTCAACGAGAAGGATTGTTGCTCCTTTCAGTTTTGAGATATTAAAAACCGAGCCGGAATATCAGGATGATATTAAAAAGACAATAGATAAGGTTTACCCCTTGTTTTTAAAGAAGGACAACTTTAATGATATAAAAAATGAAACAATCAATTTTTTTAATGAAATTTATAAAATACGTTATATTTTTCAGGGTGATCAGAAAAAAGCAATGAGTCTTAAGGACTCTCTTGCAGTAAAGTATCCCATAAGTAAGCCTGGGGACAATATCTGGAATCAGCTTATAAATACAAGAAAAGGCTTAAAAAAATGGCAGTTGGAAAAACTGCAGAATCAAATTATTGGAATAATGCGTGATATTCTTGCTGTTGGCGTTTTAAGTGTAAACAAATCCGGTATTGATAATCCGGATAAATATGTAGTAGTTATTACCGGCGGAAAAGAGAAGCAACAACCGCTTTCAAATTATTATGATTTATCCGAGGCCCTGCCAAAAGCAGCTGAGCAGTTAAAGGCCTTATATTCCAGAGATAATAATATTATACAAATCGGATATAAAATTACAAGCTATTTCTTAAGGCCAAATTTGATTTATTTAAAAAAACTGCATGAAGAAAGAATTCAGCAGGCAAGAGCTACTGTTCCGAGAAGTAGCGGCTTTGTTTATAAAAATGAAAAAATAGTGGACAGAAATGAAAGAATAACATCCGATATACGAAAAAAACTTATTTCTCTGGCGACTGTTACAGCAGAGAGGAGAAAAGAAGAAGGCGGGCTGAAAAATATTACGCCTTTTATAGGAAAATTCTTTTTTGTGCTGGCTATTCTTTTAATATTCAGCTTTTTTATTAAAGCAGACAGACCTGAAGTTTTTGATAATACCAAAATGATGATTTTAATTGCACTGATCATCATGCTTGTTGCTACTTTAACCTTTGTTATACATAAACTCAATGCATCGGAATATCTTGTCCCCACTGCTTTGGGGGCAATGCTTTTTACTACTTTGTTTGATCTAAATGTTGGATTTATGGCTGCAGCAATGTTAAGTATTCTGGTCGGCGGGTTGTGGGGGAATGAATTTAATTTTACTGTAATAGCTTTTTTTACAGGGATTGTAGGCGTTGTAACAATTAAACGCGTTCGAGGAAGAAGACAGCTCGTTCTTGTAATTTTATATCTTATTGCTGCCTATATTTTTTCCATATTATTTATGGGATTTCTCAGATCTATTGACTACAGCGCTATTTTCAAGGAAATGCCTTTTGCAGCTTTTACGGGCTTGATTACACCTATTGTTGCTTACGGTATTCTGCCTTTAATTGAGATGGTTTTTGGGGTTACAACAGATTTTTCGCTTCTTGAACTTTCCGATCTTAACCATCCTCTTTTAAAGAAGCTTTCTCTTGAAGCGCACGGCACATATTACCATTCAATAAATGTTGGCAATCTTGCAGAGGCCGGAGCTCAGGCAATAAATGCAAACTCTCTCCTCGCAAGAGTAGGCTCATACTATCACGATATAGGCAAGATTGAGAAGGCTGAGTATTTTATTGAAAATCAACTAGGATCTAAAAATCCTCACGAGAAACTTGCTCCCCGCATGAGTGCACTTATACTTGCAAATCATGTGAAAAGAGGGCTGGAACTTGCAGACGAATACAAACTTCCCAAAAGAGTGAAAGATATTATTGCTCAGCACCAGGGCACGTCTCTTATGAATTATTTTTATGATAAAGCTGTAAAAGAAAAAAAAGAAGAAGCTTCAGAGGCGGATTACAGATATCTGGGCCCTAAACCTCAGACTAAAGAAGCTGCAATTGTCATGCTTGCA
>QNDG01000054.1 GCA_003645915.1 Candidatus Zhuqueibacterota bacterium
AGGAATAAAAAAGTTCAGAGAAGAAAAACCAGCTACGAAAAAATTTGAGAAAATGACAGCTATAGTTAAAAAATTTATACCTGATATCTTTGAAATGAAGAGTCCGGAAAAATTACCGGAAATGCCTGAATTGACAGTTCCTACTCCTGTAAAAATAAGAGAAACCATAGAAAAACAGTTTACTGAAATAAAACCTCAGTTTAAAGAAGAAAAGATTGATTTTTATGAATCGGGAGGTGAAGAGTCGCGTTTTTCACCTCAAAAGGGTAAAGGGGGTCCCAGGACTAAGACACGAGCAAAACCAATTAAAAAACACCCTCCATCTTATACCTATGAAAAATATAAGAAAGATTTGATAAATGATTTGAAAAATAAAGGAGCTCTTAAAATTGTTCTTGATCTTATAGGAAACTATCTTAGTGACCTGAAAGATGACGTTGAATTAGAAAATATTTATTATGATCCAAATAAAGTTGTTGATCAAGTAGTAGATATTTTAACTCATTTTAGTAATTTCTTTTCATTTATTTCTGTAGGGAACCCTTTATATAAACCTGCAAGACCTCCTGATATAGTTATTAAAAATTTAAAAGAGGCTGAAAATTTAAAAGAGAAGATTGATGATATCTGGGATATTATAAATATTTATATTAATCCTCTTCATGTTGGAACCCCTGAACAAGCTCTCCATAATAAAAAAAGGCTTAAAACTTTTTATCCAATAGGTCTCTTAGAAACAATAGAAGAATATAAAACAAAACAAGAAAAGACCAGAACTGCTTTCATGGCTTATAGAATAGCAGGAATATTCAGTGGTATAAATTTTCAGGAAATTGAAGATATGACTTTAATCTCTTGATTTCAATTAAATTAGCAGTAAATTTCAAGGGGCCGTTTAATAACAGCCCCTTTTTATTTAAAAAAATACTTTAGAATTAGTGTGAAAATATATATAATATAATAGGAGAGAAATGATGAATGAATTGATAAGCGATCTTAGTCAAAAAGCTATAGAATTTTTTAAAAGGGATCAATATCTTAAACCTGTTTCCTTTTTGATAAACTCTGATAGAATATTGGGTATAGTAGAGTTGGAATTTGAGACTGATGAAGAAAAGTATAATATGTATTTCCAGATTGGTCAAATTGCAAAAAAATTTAAAGCAAATAGAATAGTTATGATTAATGATGTTGCATTCAGGATTTATACTAATAAAGAAGATGCTGATTATGCAAGGCAAAATTTTGACCATGAAAGCCCTTTATGTTATCCAGAAAATATGAGACAGGATGGAATTCTTTTTACAGATATAAAAATCAAATCTAAAAAAATTGACGTCTGTTTTTTAAAATATGAAAAGAGAGAAAAAGAAATTTATTTTTATGATCCACAAGAATTAAGATTTGATTTTAAAGAGGGGTCTTTAAATGGAACTCTGATAGAAAATGTTTTAAAGGGCTATAAATTTTTGTCCAGCTGAAAAAATCATAAAATATATCAGACAATTTTGTTACTGATAAAAAATTTCGGTTAATGTATAAAGAAAAGACCAGAAGAGAAACTATCGAGACAAAGAGCATAATTAATCTTGAGTATGCTGGATTTATTGAAGAAAATTACAGAAAAGAGATGTGGAATTGGATGAACTTAAATTACAGGCAGAAAAGTTTTGTTTATGATTTTACTGCCAAAATCGTGGAATTGAATTATTAAACATAATACAACGGTTAACATTGAACAGAGACCAGTGATATACTGAAAAAGAACTTAAATCCAGCGGATTTATAACAATAAAAGAGAAATATACAGAATAATTCAACACTAAAAAAGGAATTAAATATGTCTGACGAAAAAATTAACTCAATTACTATTTGTATAAACAATGAACTTGAAAGATTATATAAAAATTTATCATCTATAGTCAATTATGCTATAACTAGTTCCTAAAGGGAAAAGTAAATCCTTTTGAATTTAAAACTGAAAAAAGAAAGAAATGAACATATGTCCAAAAAAATAGTCATGACAATCATGCTCGGAATGAATCGATTTACAGAAAAAGACACTCAACATCCTTTTGATATGTCACATGCTGAAACATTTAACAAAATCTGGCTACCACAAATTAGTGAAATTGAAAAAACTTGCTCAACTCCTATATATGAAATGACTAAAACATTAGATGAGTTTATAATTCAATATAATACAGAAAATCCTGATATAGATCAAATTACTAAAGATGATATTCTCGTTATTATAGGCCGTGGTACAATTGGTTCCGGTTCTGAAGAGTACCTCTCGGAAGCCCTTTTAGAAGCCAGAAGATCTTATGGACATAATGCTTTTTTTGTGTTCTATACTAAAAGTTTTGGCACTGTAGACACTCTCAGGGCCCTTGATATTCTTAATAATCAAAACTGTAGATTTTCAGCTCATTTATTATTCTGTATAGATGGATATGCTACTCCAATATCAAAAGCAAGTGTTTCAAAAATTTATAGACATAAAAATAAAAAAGAAAGAAGACTTATCATTCCCAGAAATGTTAAACTGGCTTATGGAATAGTTCAAAGAAGAAAAGGTTTCAAAGGACTTCAAATAGGAGCCTTTCATGATTCACGCTGTAAAAATTTTGTTATAAGATCTAAGGATACAAAAGGATTTGAATATACAAAATATATTGATGGATATAAAAGAAAATTAGATGTCTGCCATTTTAATATGGAAGAAATAGTTTCTACTATTAAATGCTATAAGTATAATAATAATTTATATACTATTAATGAACTTCTTAAAATCTATTGTAAAAAATATATGCTTGGAAAAATTTAAAAAATAAAGAATAAAAATATTTTTATAAAAATGAATGTAATATATGTTGCATGCAATCGGCTGGTGAATCTTTATTGTAGGAGACAATGCTATGTGCAAAAGGATGGTATGAGAATTTTACCGACTATGCCCTTGGTGAGATGGCCGCATGTCGGTTCTATGGGTGGCTTGAATACAACGATGATGAATCGAAACCAGTGTCGTGCCCGATAGGTCGTTGTGGTGAAGATGCTGTGTGGCGCATTGTCTCAGAACAAGTGGAATCACCAACCAACAGTCCGGCTTCGCCCGTGCAACACGGCCATGCTGCCATTGCCACCTTGCCGGAACGGTATAAGTCGGAGGAATTGACGCCATCTGACGATACGCGGCTACTCGATCGGTTCGTGGAGTGGTGTTAACAGTAGCAGTAGCCGAGAACGTTGTTCAAAATATCTGATCTTTTTTCAGAGTATATAAAAATTATTTCAGAATCCTAGGATTTGAATTCGGGAATCTCCCCGTTCGTGGTGTGGCGTTCTGATCTATCTGAGCTATGAATATATACTTTTTTTCATTTACTTTAAGCCAAATTCTTATCTATTTTATTAATATATCGGCTTTTTTTACAACATTGAAAATAGTATTTATAAAACAGAGTATCATCAACGATAAAACTGGAAATTACCCTGACACTCCTTGGGACTTGCCCCAAGGTTTTGGTTTAGGACTTTTTTGGCAATTCCTTATAACTTACTATTTGCCTATATAACCAAAAAATATTAGTTAATTATTAAATTTTGTTATATATTTTTAACTAATAAACAATAGACGGAACTTTAAAACTTAGAAGGAAACTTATTATGCAGAATGCCTGTAAAGAAAAAGGCCATGAATGGCAGATTGAAAGTTATGCTCCTTGGGGAACAAGATATAGATTTTGTTTAAGAAAAAATTGCAAGGCCAGACAATACAAAAAACCCGGAAAAGACTGGAAAGATATAAAAATATAAAAAAAATAACTTTAATATTTTTGGCCTAAATACTAATATTTTATAGAATGAGGAAATATCTATGAAAATAACAGAAATCCACATCATTTTATCAGATGAAAAAGTTGTTAAAGCCTATGTAGACATTATTTTTGACAACTGCTTTATAATTAAGGGAATTAAAATAATACAAGGTAAGAAGCTATTTGTATCTATGCCAAGCAGAAGGAAAAAAAATGGGACTTTTGTCGATATTGCTCATCCTATTAATAATGAATTTAGATTAAATATGGAACTTCAAATTTTAAAGGCTTATGAACAGAAATTAAAAAAAGACGAAAAATCAATATAATTTGAATTTAGCATAAATTATTCGATGAATATACAGAAAACGTTTTTTTGTTGAAGGTCATAGAATAATTGACGGGCAAATTTAAAAAGGAGAAGCTATAATGGTTTATCACACAGTTTATGTTCTTGAAGGTGGGGGCGCAAAGGGCCCATTACATATTGGTGAATCTGAAGTATTAGAACAAAAACTCGGCCATAAACTGATCGATTTTATCGATTTATTTGTAACTACCTCTATAGGAGGTGTTGAGGCAAGTGTTTATTCAACCGGATTAATGTGGGTCTCTGACTTCTGGAAACTTCTTGAACCTAACCTTAAAGATATTTTTACTCCAAAATACCCTTGGAGTATACCAAGATATGATTGGAAAAAATACCTTGAATTATATAGAAAATATGTAAGTAGTGCGATTAGATTTGGAGAAGCCAGAAAAGATTTTATGTTTACGACTGTAAATATGGTTGATGGTACCAACCATTTTGTAAAATCATGGCATAAGGATTATGCTGATTGGAAAATGCCGGAAATAGTTCACAGAACATTTGCAGCTACTTTTTATTTCGGGTGTATATATGATTCAGTAAAAAAAGCTATTTGGGGTGATGGTGGGACGGGTTTTTTTAATCTTCCTCTTATAGAAGCTTATACGCAAATTCTTACTAATGGTTGGTTGGAAACAGGTCATCATACTCATATACTTGCATTAGGAACTGGTAGAAAAAAATATGAAATAAATTATGATAAAGAGGCCAAAAAAGGGCCCGTCCGTAAAACAGCTTTTGAGGTAAAAAGATTTCTTTCTAAAGATGATGGTGGTATGGCCCGGGCCGTATCAGCAAAGACTCAAATAAATACTATGAAAAAACTTATAAAGGGTCATAAGGGACGTTTAAGTTTTCAGTGGGTAGATTGGTTTCCTATGCCTAAAAAACTAGATAAAATGGATAATTGGAAAGCTCGATGGGATTATTATAATAAGGGTAAAGAACTCGGTGAAACAATTGATTTAGAGTATTTTCAAAAAAAATTAAAGAAATAATTAAAAATTTAACTCAATACTTAAAGAATAAGCACATGTTATAGGAAGCGTGCTGAAAAAACCCCTATGCTTGCGTCAGGGATGAATTGGCAATATCTGAATATAAAATTAAATATTGCCGGACGAGCAGGAATCAATGCTTGTAAGAGTTGAGAGGGTAATTCCGACGATGAAGCAAGAAAAAGAATGCTTAGTAAACTAAACAGAAACCACAGAGCCTGACTCTGTGGAGTGTCACAAAAAACAGGTAGAGATGGTTTATGTCTCTGTTCTTGTGAAGATCCTTGCCAGGGACCTGAATTATATATTAAAAAAGAAGAAATGATTGAAAATTATGGCATTAATAGAGAGGCATAATTTATGAATAATATCATTTATTTAATTTTTTTTTGACATTTTATTTTTCTCTTATTCTTTTTTTAAAGAAAATAGAAAAACGTATAAGTCATTTATATTTTTTAACTGATGTATTGTCTATAGGGACATCTCCTATGACTCAAATTATTTTTAATAAAACAAGAACCCTTAATTCTTTTAAAGATCAAAATCTTCTGGAATTATTTAGAGAAACCTATTTTAATCTTTTAAATAAAATAAGAGAAGATATGATCAAAAAGAAAAAAGATATAAAAGATCCATTAGATTTGTTAATGTTTGACAAAAATTTAAATGAAATAGAAAATATAATGAATCTTCTGAATACAATAGATAAAAATAGTTCCCAAGAATATATAAAACAAGTTATGGCTGATATTAAAGTTACACTTTCTAAATTATTTTAAAATGAGTAATCTCTTGTTTTTCATAGTTTTTTAAGAAAGGCTCTTATTAATTCATCTGTATAATCATTATGATTCTATTAAATAATAATTAAATTAAATAACCTGAAATATTATTTTCTAAATATTCTTTTAATTTTTTTTGTTGCCATACCGAAATAAGAAACGCCCTATTTCTCCTATAGCTTTTTCTACAGAAATTTGGATGATATAGTTTTTAATGCCCTGCAATCAGTTTTTTCTTTAGAAATTTTAAACAATCTCCTGAATTTTTATTCCTAAATTTTTAGATAGCCACTGACTGACAATATGTCTGTGACAAAAATTTCCGGGTTTTTCCCAGCATAGTAAGATAGCATCTTTTCCAAGTTCATTAAATGTTTTTTGAGGATCCAGTTTATTTAAGATATCTTCATAATAATGTGTAATATAGAAATTGCTGTCCTTATCTTTTTTATATTTCAATAATAGCCAATATTTTGGAGCGAGTTTTTTATATTCTCTACCTTTATACCAAGATGGAGCCCGAGCTGCTATGGAAACTGCATTCGGATTATTACCGGACAATCTGAAATTAGATGTTTTCATAGATTTATTTCTGATTTTTTTAAATTAATATTAATGTAAAAAATTCGAAGACTTCCCTGATATTATTCCATAAGTGAGTTCTAGTATCTGACGTACTCCACAAATAAATTCGTGAGGTTCCTGGATCTACTTTTGCTCACATTGCCTCATGACATAGTGGCAACCGCTCTCCATTGCGGGGCGCCAGTACTCCCTTTAGACGCATCTCTGTCTGTGCCTAATCGACCACACAGAGCAAACGAAGCTATATTAAAAGTAACGTTTGCATCTGCGTGGTCAACGTGCCCGCATTTTGCGCATACGAAACTCTTATCTTTACGATGACCTAAAGTCCCACATAAGCTACATTTTTCGTGGGCTATATGCAGGATCAATAAAATCAACAACCACTCCAAACTTTTTGGCCCTATAAAGGATGAATTCCTTTAATTGATAATAAGACCAAGAGGATAAGGAGTATTTAAAAGATTGAGCTTGTTTTCTATATTATGTTTTTAAAATCAACTATTATTTTTAATTGCTCGCTTTCATCCCACGAATAAATTCGTGGGCTTTCCCGCCCACTCTGTGTAAGTTTTCATTTCTTTCCTTATTCCTGTAAATTTTAAATTTATCTTTTCCTGATATATATAATATTATTTTTGGTAAAATTTTTAAAGTTAAAACTTGCTAATGGGTCGTAAAATTTAATCATTTAAAAATAATAATCATTTAATACTGAAATATATATTTAACATTAAAAAAGGAGTATATTTATGGCTTCTCCAGACCTGATTCCATATGAATACCGATATAGAGAAGTAGATGTTGTAGGAACAACTATATTAGTTGACAGAACTACTCAGACAGTTGCTGTGAACAATACAGCATCACAAGTAGTTTTAGGGCCCTTTGATAC
>QNDG01000055.1 GCA_003645915.1 Candidatus Zhuqueibacterota bacterium
GTTTACACCTGTGTTGAATATTCTGACCCAGTAAATTTTTCTCTCATGGTCAATATCGGTTTTGTGTAGATCAGAATATTTAAGAGAATTTGTAAAAGCTTCATTCATCTCTTTGTACATACCTTTCTTGCCGTAGGCAAGACCAAGTATGTAATATGCTTCAGCATCATTCGGCATTGTTTCCACAGCCTTCTTTGCCTGTTCAATAGCTTTGTCGTAATTTTCCTGCTGCATATAAACTTTTGCAGATGTTACTGCTGTCTGCTGGCATCCGGTCATTGCAAGAAAAGCTATTAACAATAAAGAAATCAGTATTAGTAATGTTTTTTTCATAAAATATCCTCCATAAACAAAAACACTCTCTTAAAAATAAGAGATTATCACATATCATTTAATGTAAGATAATTATTAACATAAATCAAGACATTTCTTTAAAAATCCGGAATAATTAAATATGTAAAGTTTTATTTATGAAAGTTTAAGACAATGTTCTTTTTAAATATTTATGTATGTCAGCATCAATTAAACGGATGGTGCTGTTGTGAATCACTGTTAACAGTGATTAATCATCTGAATAGTTCAATTCAGAATTTGTGAGGATATTTTATATGCAATTTGCGTATCAGGCAGTGTCAAACACAGTTTTAAAAACATACATAGATTTGACTATCTTGATTTATCTACATTTATTCTATGGCAAAGTTTATTTACAGGACATTTTGAACACCATGGACTTATTGGTCTGCAAAGAGCCTGACCGAATGCCACAAAAATATCATTTATCGGAATCCACCATTCGGCAGGGAGTTTAGCGCGAAGAGCGAATTCAGTCTCTTCGGGAGTTTTTGTATTAACATATCCGATCCTGTTTGAAATCCTGTGAACGTGTGTATCAACACAGATTCCCTGTTTATTAAAACCAAGAGTCATAACGAGATTTGCTGTTTTTCTTCCAACACCCGGGAGGCTTAAGAGGTCATCTAAGTTGTCCGGAACTTTTCCCCTGTATTTGTTAATTATTATTTTTGATATATCAATAAGATTAACAGCTTTTCTTTTGTAAAATCCGACAGGGTAGATCAACTGTTTTATTTTATCTTCTCCGAGTTTGATAATCTCTTCAGGTGTGCCTGCAGCGCTAATAAGTTTTTTTGATGCTATTGTTGTAACTTCATCTTTTGTCCTGAGGCTGAGAATTGTTGAAACAAGAACTTGGAAAGGATCCTTTGATCTTTGTGCTACAAGAGTAACAATTGGTACGTCCCATTTCCCGGATTCCTTTTGAAGAATTTGAAGAATTTGAACAAATGTCTGATTATCCATGCGGATTACTTTCCATAAACCTGCTGATTGACAAGATTGTCAGGTTTTTGACCGTTCAGAGCTTTCAGCAGATTTTCAGCTGCCATAACTGACATTTTACCTCTTGTTGTAAAAGTTGCACTTCCTATATGTGGCAGAAGAAGTGTGTTATCAAGATTTTTCAGCTCTTTTCCCAAAAGTGGTTCGTTTTCATATACATCAAGTCCGGCTCCTGCAATTTTGCTGTTTTTAAGCGCTTCAACAAGAGCTTTTTCATCTACAACAGGCCCGCGGCTTGTATTTATCAGAACAGCACTGTTTTTCATCAAACCGAATTCATGTTTCCCGATTAGATGCTTTGTGTCCTTTGTCAGCGGAACATGTATTGAAATAAAATCTGATTTTTTTAACAGTTCGCCAAGATTTACTTTTTTTGCGTTAACTTCATTTTCCAGAACCTGATTTATACGGTTGCTCGTATAAAGAACATTCATGGAAAACCCTTTTGCTCTCAATCCGGCACCTGTACCGATTCTTCCGGCACCGATTATTCCGAGAGTCTGGCCGGCAACAGGCCATCCGAGGAAAAGAGAGGGCTCCCATCCCATAAATTTGCCCTGCCTTGTAAATCTGTCTGCAGGAATAATTTTTCTTGCGGTTCCCAGTATTAAAGCCCATGTCAGATCTGCTGTTGCATCTGTTAAAACTCCGGGCGTGTTGGTAACCATAATGTTTTGTTCTGTTGCGGTTTCAATGTCAATATTATTGTAACCTACTGCATAATTAGATACTACCTGCAGATTTCTACCTTTTAGTAAAACGTCTCTGTCAACAGGGTCAGTAAGAAGACACAGTAATCCGTTGTAATTTTCAATTACATCAAGAAGTTCCTGCTTTGTTATTGTCCTGTCATGGGGAAAGATATCCACATGTGAAATATTCTGTTTAATAAGGTTAATCCCCTGTCCCGGGATTTTTCGCGTAATAAATACTTTCTTATCCATTTATGTTCCTTTAAATTCCGAATTCGTTTTTAATTTTATCAATTTCACGCCGTTCTTTTTTTGTAGGACGGCCCTTAAATTTTCTGCGGAATTTCTTTTCTGTTTCATGAAAAAGGGACATCAATTCCTGCATGTGGGGATCTTTTGGTTGTTTTGTGTGCTCAATATAGAGCTTTTGAGCCTCTTTTGCAGGCAGTCCCCTTTGCGCAAGACCGAGAACTTCAATTTCTCTGTACTTTCTGTTTTTAAAAATTGTTAATCTGTCACCTGTCCTTACTGTTTTATGAGGCTTTGCTCTTTTCCCGTTTATTTTTATTTTGCCGCCTTCACATGCCTGTGCAGCCTGTGATCTTGTTTTAAAAAAACGAGCTGCAGAGAGCCAGCGGTCTATGCGGACAGTTTCCTGATTTTGCTCCATATCACCCTCTGATGTTTCTGAGTTATCAAAATATATAAATTAATAAAGAAATTCAAGGCTTTTCGCAAAGAAATGGCTGATTATACTCCTTAAAAAATCACATATGTCTGAAATTAATTCACCGGCCTGTTAATGGTGATTCTTGTAAGTTTAATATAAACAGGATATAAATGTGTTGGGAACAATATTTGCAAATTGATTGAATTCGGAAAGGATTTTGATAAAAGGCAGGTGTAGTCAAAATGTCGTTGAGAAAAATTTATATTTTTACTTTGCTGACAACAGTTTTAATTTCTGATGGAGTTTTTGGCTCTGATGTTAGAGTAACATGGGATCCTAACCAGGAAAGCGATCTTGGAGGCTATATTGTATTTTACGGTACAAGATCCCGCATGTATGCATATAATAAGGATGTTGGTAATGTTACAGAGTGTACAATAACATCGCTTCCGGATTCCGGTGTTTACTACTTTTCTGTAAAAGCCTATGACAGGGCAGGTAATATGAGCTCTTTTTCAGATGAAAGTTTTGTTTTTTTAAGCAAAATTGTAAAAAAACCTTTTAAGCTGATGCCAAATTATCCAAACCCTTTTAATCCTTCAACAAAAATACCGTATCAACTTAATTATGATCTTTATGTTAATATCTCAATTTACGATATAAGAGGCAGGATTGTAAAAGTATTGGTTAACGGGATTGAGGCAAGAGGGAATAAGGAAGTTGAGTGGGACGGAACTGATTTTAATGGTATGACAGTTGCAAGCGGAGTTTATATTTGCAGAATTGTTGTCGGAGATTTCTCTCAAACCCGCACAATAAACCTGATTCATTAAAGTAAGTAATGTAAGGTGGTTGTGAACAGCCGGTTAAATCAGCGGAATTGCCCCGGATTGTCCTAACCTGCTGTTATTAAATGAATTATGGTTAACTATTCTTTTGTTGGGATAAACAAGTATTTGACAAAATAAAAGGTTTTGCTTGACAATATTTTGATTTAGGCTTATATTTTCCCAGAGGGAAAAAAGAAGTTTAAAACTCCCCGTAATATTACACGCGGGGTTTTTTCATGCTTTAAATAATATTTAACTTTAAAGAAGTGTCTTAATGATTTTATCTAAATTAACAGTGCAGGGTTTTAAATCCTTTGCAAAAAGGGTTGATCTTAAATTTGACGGTAAAATAACAGCTGTTGTAGGTCCGAACGGCTGCGGCAAAACCAATATAGTTGATGCTATAAGATGGGGGCTTGGCGAACAGAGACCCTCTATTCTGAGAACAGACAGAATGGAAAATGTTATTTTCGGAGGTGCTCAATCCTCAAAACCTCTCGGTATGGCCGAGGTTTCCATTACATTTGATAATACTGACCAGCTTCTTCCTATTGACTATTCGGAAGTAACAATAACAAGAAGACTTTACAGATCCGGTGAAAGCGAATACCTGATAAATAAAAACCGGGTCAGACTGAAAGATATAAACGATCTTATTATGGATACAGGCATAGGCGCTGATGCTTATTCTGTAATTGAGCTGAAAATGATTGAGGATATCCTGAGCGACAGAGCAGAAGACAGACGGAGATTGATGGAAGAGGCTGCAGGGGTTACAAAATATAAACACCGCCTTCGTGCTGCGATGAGAAAACTTGATGCAACACAGAATGATCTTTTAAGAGTTAATGATATTATTAGCGAGGTGGAGAGAAGTGTTGCTTCTTTAAAACGTCAGGTAGGCAGAGCAAGGAGGTATAAAGAGTATCAGGAACTGGTGCAGGAACTGGAAATTAAAACATCGAGCCATATCTATACAAATCTTAAAAAAGAAATTGAACCTCTGCAAAAGGAACTGGAACAGCTTAAACAGCAAAAGGACGGCAGCAGTACTGAAATCACGAAAGAAGAAGCGGATCTTGAATCAATTCGTTTAACATTAACAGAGCAGGAAAGGGATCTTGTCCGGATAAGGGAAAGCATGTCTCAGTTAATAGAGACTATCCATAAAAGAGAAAGTGATATAAGAGTTGGTAAAGAGAGGGCAAGTTCTTTAAGGGAGAGAATTACAAGATATTCAAGAGAGATAGAAGATCTGAAAAAGCGTCTTGAAGATCAGGAAAATCATCTTGTTGTTACAGGACGGAACAGAGAGGTCCTGCAGGTAAAAATCACTTCCAGCAGCAGAATTTTTGAGAATAAAAAGAAAGAACTTGAGGTTTTTCAGCAGGGACTTAATTTAAAAAGACTGACACTTAATGATAAGAAAAAAGCTGTTATTGAGTGTCTTGAACAGATAAATTCATTAAGCTCTTCGGAAACAAATCTTCAGACAAAAATTGATAATTTCCAGGGCAGGATGGAAAGACTGGACGAGGAGGATCAGAAGTACAGAAGCATTCTTAAATCCAGTGAAAGCCAGTCCGGCAAAGTGCGTTCAATAATAGATTCCCTAAACAGCGAATATTCCGGATTAAAGGATCATTTTGAGTCTTTACGAAATGATGAGAAAAGATTGATCAGTGAAATCGATAAATTGAGAGAGAGGTTTTTTGATTCCAGGAGCAGGCTCGAACTGATTGAAGGAAGGCTTGATTTTTATAAAAATATGCTGGATAATCAGGAAGGTGTTTCCGACGGAGCCAAATGGCTTATAAAGCAGAATACACCGGGGCTTATCGGTATTCTTGCTGACCTGATTAATGTAAAGAATGAATACAAACAGGCTGTTTCTGCGGGTTTGGGAGAAGCTTCGGGTTATATACTTGTTGAAAGAATGTCCCAGGCGTTTGTGGCTCTTGAAAAATTAAAACAGAGGGGTGGTGGCAGAGCAAGCATTATAAGCTTAGACAGCGCAGGCAAAGCTCCGGTTATGTCAAAAGTTAAAATTAAAAATCCGGATAAAATAATCGGCTGGGCACACGAGCTTGTTACTTATGATAAGAAAATTGAACCTGTCGTAAAATACCTTCTGAATGATCTCGTTATTGTGGAGGATATAGAATCAGCAAGGGAGTTGATTGACAATAATGACCTTCAGGGAATCAGAGTGGCAACTTTGGATGGTGAGGTTGTTTCAACATGGGGCAGTTTGCAGGTAAATGATACAAGAGATAAAGAGCACAGTCTTATAGGAAGAATGCACAGGATTGAAGAATTAGAGAAAGAGGCCGGTTCAATTAAAAAGAAGGTTGAAGAATTAAAAAAACAGATAGAAGAAAAAGAGAAGCATATTGAAAAAACAAGAGAAATGTTAAGTAAATCCGAACAAGAGGCTTATTTATTACAGGATAAAATAAAAAAGAATGAATATGAGTTCTCACAAATAGAATTTGAAACTAAAAAAGCGGATGACGGCATAAAGGCTAATGCAGATGAGAGACAGAAACTTTTAAAGGAAATAGAAACAAGTAAAGCTGCCATAGAAGATATCAGGCCCCAAATCGAAGCTCTTATGGAAAAAAGGGAAAAAATTGATCTTGAATCTGCGAGGATTCAATCTGAGATTGAAAGGCTTGAGGAAGAAGAGCACACTAAGGAAGAAGATGTCCACAAACTGAATCTCGGGTTGGTGCGTCTAAAAGGTGAAGCAAAGAATCTTGATTATGATATTGAAAGATCCAAAAATCTTATTGAGGAAATAAGAAATACAATTGAACAGCGATTTTCCGAGATCAATGAATCGGAAAAAGAGATTGAAGAGTTAGAGAAAAGCAGGGAAGATACAGGGAAATTGCTGGAGCAGAATTTTGCTGAAAAAGATGAGAAAGACAAACTTCTTGAACAGAGCGAGGCCAAATATCAGGAACTTCAGCAGGAACTTCAGCAAAAAGAGCGGGAAGTAAGGGAGGTCAGAAGAGGAAGAGAACAGATAGCAGAAACACTTCATTCTCTTGAGCTCCGGATTGCGGAACTTTCTCATGATATGAAGAATATCAAAGAGCGGATAATGGAGTCGTATGAAATAGACATTGAGAAAGTTAAACCTGATGAAAATCTTGATGTTGAAAAAGCGGAAGAAGAAGTTGTTGAGCTCAAGCGTAAAATGAAAGGGCTCGGAGCTGTCAATTTAATGGCTCTTGTAGAGTATGATGAGCAGAAAGAGAGGCTGGATTTCCTTGTTCAGCAGAGAGAAGATCTTTTATCTGCAGAAGAGACTTTAAATGAGACAATAAAAAAGATTAACAGAACTGCAAGAACCAGGTTTACCGAAGTGTTTTCTGAAGTGAGGAAAAATTTCAAAGATACATTCGGCAGATTTTTCCAGGGCGGGGAAGCTGATTTAAGACTGCCTGAAGGAGAAGATCCTCTTGAGGCTCAGATAGAGATTCTGGCAAGACCTTCGGGCAAACATTCAAGAGATCTTAGCCTTCTTTCAGGAGGAGAAAGAGCTTTGACAGCAATATCCCTTCTGTTTGCTTTGTATCTTGTAAAACCCAGCCCGTTCTGTATTCTTGATGAAATAGATGCACCGTTAGATGATGCGAATGTGGAGAGATTTACAAGAGTTTTAAAAGAGTTTGCGGAAAAAACACAGTTTATCATTGTCACTCATAACAGAATGACAATGAAAGCTGCTCAGGCACTTTACGGTGTTACAATGGAAGAAAAGGGTGTTTCAAAGATTGTTTCTGTAAAATTTGACGACAGAGTGCCTGCAGAAGCATGATAAATGCCTGGTTGTTTAAATAGATTTTTATAATTTTAATAATAATAA
>QNDG01000056.1 GCA_003645915.1 Candidatus Zhuqueibacterota bacterium
CCTTTTTAATGAACCTGCAGGGGTTTTCCTCAAAACCTCTGGTAATGGCTGTGGATGCAGGAAACGATTCTCTTATTTATGTCAATAAAGAAGCATCGGACTGGGTAATAAAAGATATTATTACAGATAAACCGGTTATATATGCAGCATGGGAAATGGGCTCCCTTCTTGAAATTCAGTCAATAACCAGGGTGTCGTCTTCTTCTCTGCGCAGCCCGAATAACAGCGCTGATATGATAATAATAAGCGCAGATGATTTTATTCAGCAGGCGGAAAAGATAGCAAACCTTCACAGCGAAGCTGACAATATGGATGTTGTTGTTGTACCTGTCAGCAGTGTGTTTGATCAGTTCGGATGGGGTCTGCCTGATCCGGTTGCAATAAGGGATTTTGTAAGGTATGCTTATTTTAACTGGGCAAAGGTACCGGAGTATCTTCTTTTATTTGGAGGGGGACATTTTGATTACAGAAACATTCTGACAGGTTCAAAACCCAACAAAATACCTCCATTTGAATACAGCGGTTCAAGCCTTCAGCAGTCCAGAGCATCCGATGACTTTTTTGCCTATGTATCGGGAGATGATTATTATCCTGACCTTGCAGTGGGAAGAATTCCTGCGTGGAGCCTTGATGATGCAGAAGTTGTAACTCAAAAGATTATTTCATATATAAAAAATCCTGATTTTGGCCAGTGGAGGGGGCTGGTAACTTTTCTCGGAGATGATGAGAAAGCTGCTACAGGCAAAGAAAACGAAACTACACATTTGATTGCAAGCGAAGATATTGCAGAAAACGTACTTCCTGCAGGGTTCAACAAGAAAAAAATATATCTTCCGGAATACCCCGAATCATATTCAACCAGCAGACGTACCCGCCCCAAAGCACGTGAGGCTCTTATTGACCAGATAAACAGAGGTACCCTGTTTTTTAATTTTATCGGACACGGAAATAATAAGGTCTGGACTCACGAGTGGGTTTTCCACAGAGATATTGATATTCCCCTGCTTGATAACAAAGACAAACTTCCTGTTTTTTACGGCGCTACCTGTGCCTTTGCCAGATATGATGATCCTGATGAAATCTCATTTGCTGAAGCTCTTTTAGTAGCTGAAGAAAAGGGAGGGATTGCATCAATCGGTGCATCCAGATTCTGCAGTTCCATTCCCAATGAAGCTCTTGACCGTCAGTTTATCAGGTTTTTATTCTCTGACAGCCTTTCTCTGGGGCAGGCTCTTATGTCTGCAAAATATCTGGTCTCATATACGAGCAACAATGAGTTGTACCACCTTCTCGGGGATCCTGCAATGAAGATTGGTATGCCTCAGTACAAAGCCCGTGTTGTATCAATTAAGCCGGATACGTTTAAAGCGCTAAGCGTTATACATGTTAAAGGTGAGGTCATTAAAAATTCGGTTTTATGGGATTCTTTTAACGGCGATGTTGAGGTTAAAGCTTTTGATTCAAAAAAGAGTGTTACATACAAAACAATGTATGATACAAAGATAAAGTATAAGCTTTCGGGAAATGCAATTTTTACAGGACAGGGTAAAGTAAAAAACGGTGTTTTTGATGTATCGTTTGTAGTACCTAAGGATATTTCTTACGGTGAAAATGAGGGGAGGCTTTATTTTTATTTTTCCGACGGTGAAAAAGACGGAAGCGGATACAAGGATAATATCCATGTCGGTGGCAGCAGTTTTGTGGATGATGAATCCGGACCTGAGATTAAAATTTATTTCAGAAATTATGAAAATTTTATATCCGGAGACATGATTTCGGGGAATCCCGAACTGATTGTGGAAATCTCTGATGATAAAACAGGTGTGAACATTACAGGAGAGATAGGCCATAAAATAACAATGAATCTTGATGATACGGAGCAGAAGGATCTGACAGAGTTTTTCAGGTATGATGAAAACAGCTATCTGTCAGGGAAGATAATCTACAGCCTGCCAGGTACTGAACTGGGGTCGCATTTTCTTAAAATAAAGGCGTGGGATAATGCAAACAATTCCTCAACCGCTTCTGCGGAGTTTAAGGTTGTTGAAAGCGGAAACATATTTTTTGAAGACGTCCTGCCGTACCCCAATCCGTTTTCGTTATCAACAACTTTTACATTTAAAATAAACATGGATGCAGAAATTATAATAAAAATATTCACTGTTGACGGCAGAATGATAAGAAAAATAGAATCCTTCTGGGCAGAGCCGGGTTTTAATATGATTGAATGGGACGGCCTGGACAGTATGGGTGATGTTATTGCAAACGGAGTTTATTTTTATAAAATATATGCAAAAGCAGTTTCATCTGATGGAGAAATCACTAAAAGTTATATTGGTAAAATAATGAAAATCAGATAAATTATAAATTAAGCGAAAGATGTTTAGACATATTTAATCAGGAGAATTCATGTATTCTGAAATTGTAAGAGATCATTTTTCAAATCCAAGGAATATCAGCAGTATTGATAACCCTGATGCAACAGGAAGCGCAAAGAACGATGCAGACGGCGATAAGGTTGAGCTTCATCTTAAAATTAAAGATAATATAATTACTGATGCAAAAATCCGGGTTATGGGATGCGTGGCAGCAATTGCAAGCTCCAGTATGCTTACGGAGCTCATTAAAGGGAAAAGCGTTGACTATGCCGGGAACCTTACAAAGGAAGAATTGGTGCAGGCCCTTGGAGGTCTGCCTGAAAACAAAATAAGATGTTCGTTAACCTGTATTGATGCACTTAAAACAGCATTAGAATCCCGCTAAAAAATATGGAAATTATAAAAGATTATTATTTTACAATAAGAAAAGATTCCATTTGTGAGATAAAAGTAAAAGGTTCCAGATTTATCGGACATGCTTTTAGTGCGGTAACGCGGGATCAGGCAGAAGAAAAAATTGAATTTATCCGCAAAAAGCACCACAATGCAACGCACAATTGTTTTGCCTACAGAACAGGAAACAGCGACAGTTCCATATTCAGGTTCAGTGATGACGGAGAGCCTTCGGGCACTGCAGGAAGACCAATTCTTGAGGCAATAGATTCCAGAGATCTTACAGATGTGGTTGTAATAGTTACGAGATATTTCGGAGGAACCAAGCTTGGAACAGGTGGACTTGCCAGGGCCTACGGAGGCTGCGCTTCGGATGTTTTGAAATCTGCCGAACTGCAGAAGAAAGTTATTTTTCAGAGAATAGCAATAAAATTTCCGTACGAGCTTACAGGCCAGGTAATGAATACAGTGTCTCGTACAGAGTGCAGAGTAAGCGGTACAAAGTATGAATCTCAGACAGAGATGATCCTTGATGTACGGATATCAATAGTTGATCAGTTTATTAAAAAAATAAATGATGCCTGTTCAGGCAGAGTGGTCTGCAGAAAAGGGGAGGTGTTGAGAAATTAAACTGTTGATTTTAATAATTGCCTTTTTTTCCTCGGCATATTTTTCAGGTACGGAAACTGCGCTTATCAGTGTAAGCAGAGTAAAACTTGAGATCTGGATTAAGCGTGGAATAAAGAGCGCAGGAAAAATTTATACATTACTCAATGATATTGAGCATGTTTTAATTACAACCCTTGTGGGAACAAATATTGCCGTAATTGCAGCATCATCTCTTATGACATTCTATCTTGAAAAAGTTATGAACGGATTCTGGATTGTTGCAGTAAGCTCTTCAATACTTCTGATTTTCGGAGAAATAATACCAAAAACTTTTGCCAGAGACAGGGCAGCCAATATCCTGCGTTATACTGTTTATATATTTGTCGTGTTTAAATATTTATTTTATCCAATTACTGTTTTGATTAACTGGTTGTCATCCAGACTGCTGAAGTCTATAAAATTTGAAGCGGAAAAGAAGGAGACAATCCTCACAAGACAGTATCTTGATTCTCTTGTAAAACAAGGATCTGTTACCGGAACAATTAATAAAACAGACAGCAGCCTGATTTCACGATTTTTACTCAGCGGTAACATGAAAGTTGGGAAAATAATGGTACCGAGAACAGAGGTTGAGATAATAAAGATTAATGATTCTGTAAGTTCGGTCATAAAAAAATTCAACAATACAGGATTGTCAAGACTGCCTGTTATTAAAGACAGTATTGATGATATTGCAGGAATTGTTTTTGCCAAGGACATTATTATCCGCAGGCCTGCGGAAATAAAAGAGATTTTAAGAGATCCATATTTTGTACCGGAAACAAGTACCCTGCTTGATGTTTTTAAGCAGATGCAGCTGCGTAAAGAGAGCGCTGCAATTGTAGTTGATGAATACGGAGGTGTTGAGGGTTTTGTTACAATGGAAGATATTGTAGAGGAGTTTCTCGGTGATATCTATGATGAATTTGATGAGGACGAATTTCTGTTCAGAAATATAAAAAAGGACAGCATTGAAGTTAAAGCAAAAATTGAGATTGACGAGTTAAATGAGAAATTTTCATTCAATCTGCCGGTGGGAGAGTATCAGTCTCTTGGTGGTTTGTTAATGGCAAAGGCAGGGAAAATACCAAAAAGGGGAGAAGAAATAGATCTGGAAAGCTGTACTGTTAAAGTGATATCCGGTTCAAGAAAAAAGATTAACTGGGTCAGGATAAAAAGAAAGAAAAAAAGCATACTGTCAGAAGAAAAAAATTAAAACTGCTTGATTATTTGTCTTATTTTAATTAAAATATATACCCTTTAAACCTTTTTCCGGAGGAGCAGTTGTTGACCCGAATTGTAACTCATAATGATTTTGACGGCATTGTCAGCGGTGCTCTTGTAAGTTATTTTCTTAATATAGATACTTTTTATTTTACGGGCCCGAGATCTGTAAACAATACGAGATTTCCCATAAGCAGCAGTGATGTAGTCTGCGATCTTCCATATCCCTTAGAATGCGGTATGTGGTTTGATCATCATCCGGGTAATTTTGAAGAGCTGAATTTAAGAGGTATTGATCCGGAAAAAATCGAAGGTGCGTTTGCTCACCTCAAATCATGTGCAAGGGTTATTTTAAACTACTTTGAAAAAATGTCTGATAAGATTCCCTCTCATTTTAAAAATACTGTTGATTATGCAGATATAATAGATGCTTTTGACTATAAAAGCATTGATGAATGGAGAAAAGAGACTCCTGCAAAAATTATTGACGGAGCTTTAAAATCAGGGAATTTTGCAGTACGCAATTCAGACTTTATGAAAAATGTGGTTTTGTCAGTGCGTGATCACGGACTTGATTTTACTTCTGAAATGCCTGATGTTGTGGAGAAATGGGAAAAATATTGTTCCAGAGAAGAAAGCATGATGAAGATGATCAGTAATGATTCATATTTTCTTGTTGAAGATAAAGAGCATGAATTGTTGATTATAGATCTGACAAAACACAACAGAAAACCGGAAATTATAAAAAATCTTGCCTATATCATATTTACGGAAATAAAAGGTGTGCTGGAAATTAAAAATATATTTTCAAGGGGAGTAAAGACCAACAATCTTTCTGTAAGTATTTCATTAAATTTAAATAAAGACTCTGCAAATTACGACACAGGTTTGATAATGCGTACTCTTAATATTGGCGACGGCCACAAAGGAGCAGCAGCAGGAGTAGTTAACTGTTCTTCAAAACAGGAAATGCTATCAGAAAAAAAGAATGTTCTTCAAAATATTTTTAAACTATGGAGAGAGCAGAATGGCGCTGGAGTGTAAAAATTATTTAAAAAATTTATCGTCATGTAATTGTACTTACGAGCCCTGTTCAAGAAAAGGTCTCTGTTGTGAATGTATCAGTTATCACAGATCAATGAACGAATTGCCTGCATGCTATTTCCCTGCAGATGTTGAAAAAACATATGACAGATCAATAAGAAGATTTGTGGAGCTGCATTCAAAATGAAGCGCAGATTTGACATGATTATTTTTGATCTGGACGGAACCCTGGTTGATACTTTTCGTGATGTTTCCAAAGGTATTAATCATGCGGTCAGAAAAATGGGGAGAGCTGAACTGGATGAAAGTGCTGTAAAAAGCGCCATAGGTCCCGGAGGCGATGATTTTCTTCGTGCTGTACTGCCTGATGGGAACGAATCCGATGAAAATATTTTTCTTGAATATTTCAGGTCTTATTATGATGAGCACTGTCTTGATTCAACCAGACCCTTTTTGGGCATTCCTCAGATTTTTGATAAGTTTTCCGGATGTACCCTGACTGTTGCAACAAATAAACCTATAAGACATGCAGGCAGGATACTGACAGGATTAGATCTTATGGATTTTTTCAGTGCTGTACAAACGCCGGACAACGGAGTTAAGGAGAAACCTCATCCGGAAATGGTATTATCACTTGTGGAAAAATTTAATGTTAAAAAAGAGCGCACTTTACTTGTAGGAGATACAGTAAAAGATCTGGAAGCAGGTAAAAATGCAGGTGTTAAAGTATGCGGCGCAAGATACGGATACGGTGACATTGAATCTATCAGTGAATTTATGCCTGATTTTATGATAGATTCACCGTCAGAATTAGTAAATGTTGTATTAGAATCTTCCAACTAAGGAGATTAAATTCGCTATGAGAATTGATCAACATCCGATACTTAGTTTTCCGAGAGGAAAGAAAATCAATTTTACTTTTAACGGTAGAAATATTGAAGCCTATGAAGGCGAGACTGTGGCTGCTGCTCTTCATGCTGCAGGCATAAAAGTTCTGAGCCACAGTTTAAGATATTCCCGTCCAAGGGGATTTTACTGCGCAATAGGAAAGTGTTCAAGCTGTATGATGCAGGTTGACGGAGTTCCCAATGTTAAAACCTGTATGATACTGGCAAAACACGGCATGCAGGTAAAATCCCAGACCGGCTGGGGAAAGCTTGAGGCAGTACCGGAACGTCATGAATACAAAAGAAAAGAAATCCCTGTTCTAAAGACTGATATTGCAGTTGTTGGCGGAGGCCCTGCGGGTTTGTCTGCTGCTGTTTATGCTTCTAAATTTGATTTAAAAGTCATGGTTTTTGAAGAGAACAACAAAGTAGGAGGCCAGCTGATTAAGCAGACTCATATGTTTTTCGGTTCAAAAGACCACCATGCAAGAGTAAGAGGCATTGACATAGGAGATAAACTGATTCAGGAATTGGGCCCTTCTGTTACTGTTTTTACTGGTACTCCTGTTGTAGGGTACTATCATCCTTTTGAGTTGGCTGTGATAAAGGATGGGAAGCTGCACAGAGTAATAGCAAAAAAGATTATTGTTGCTACAGGAGCTTCCGAGAACATGCTCTCTTTTCCCAATAATGATCTGCCAGGTGTTTACGGAGCAGGAGCTGTGCAGACCCTGATGAATGTTTACGGCATTATGCCCGGTAAAAAGATGTTAATGGTGGGAGCAGGGAATATCGGAGTAATTGTAGCTTATCAGCTTTTA
>QNDG01000057.1 GCA_003645915.1 Candidatus Zhuqueibacterota bacterium
ACAGCAGGCATTGTGCTGCCTTTGGTACTTATTATTCAGAAATATTTTTTACATTCGGATGTTCCGTATCAGCTTTTGATTCTGAGTATTGTTTTGTGTGTGCTTATTTTTGTGACGCACAGATCCAACATTAAAAGACTGATAAACGGCCAGGAAAATAAATTCGGCAGGAGTGAGAAATCGTAAGAATGATTTCCGTAAGAAGTAAAATAGGTATTCTTGGTGCAGGCAGCTGGGGTATGGCACTGGCAGTGCATCTGAATTCTTTAAAGCACAATGTAACGCTTTGGGAATTTGATAAAAGCAGATGCATTAAACTTTCCGAAAAACGGGAAGACAGTGACTTTTTGCCGGGAATAAAAATTCCGGAACGGATTATTATTACATCTGATCTTCAGAAAGCTGTTGAAAACAAGGATTTTATCCTTTTTGTGGTTCCGTCTCATATTGTAAGAGATGTAGCTTCGAAAGTTAATAATTTTAATTTACGCGGAGCCGTAATCGTAAGCTGCAGCAAGGGTATTGAGAACAATACTCTTATGACATTATCACAGGTTCTTACCGAAACTCTGACTAAGGTTAAACCTGACAAAATTGCAGTACTTTCAGGGCCCAGCCATGCAGAAGAGGTGAGCAGGCGTATACCTACTGCAGTTGTTGCAGCATCAGTTTCGGAAAGCACTTCAAAAAAGGTTCAGAAACTTTTTATGAACGAAGTTTTTCGTGTTTACACAAGCAGTGATGTTAAGGGAGTTGAACTTGGCGCGTCCCTGAAAAATGTAATTGCAATAGCAGCAGGTATTTGTGACGGTGTGGGGTTCGGCGACAACACAAAAGCAGCTTTGATTAACAGAGGTATGGTAGAGCTTACAAGGCTTGGAACTGCACTCGGCGCTGATCCAATGACTTTTGCAGGTCTTTCCGGTATGGGTGATTTGATTGTGACATGTATGAGCAAACACAGCAGGAACAGATATTTCGGCGAAGAAATAGGCAAAGGCCGGACATTGGAGCAGGTTTCATCAGGAATGAAGATGATTGCAGAAGGCGTAAAAACAACAAAATCCATTCATGATCTTTCAATAAAACTTGGTATTGATATGCCCATATCAAGCCAGGTATACAGCGTTTTGTTTGAAGGTAAAGATCCCAAACTTGCAGTAAGGGAGCTTATGACACGAAATCCGAAAAAAGAAAAGTGGGGATAAAAAGGAGAAAGAGGCACAAATGGACACCACCTATATTAATGAAGTATCAAAATACTCGGGAAAAGAAGTCAGGATAAGAGGATGGCTTTACAACAAAAGGTCAAGCGGGAAATTATGGTTTCTGCTTGTACGGGACGGCACAGGGATTATCCAGTGTGTTGCATCAAAAGCTGATGTGGATGAATCAACATTTAATGCTTGCGAGGAAATAACTCAGGAATCATCAGTAATTGTTACAGGTAAAATATCAGAAGATAAAAGAGCTCCCGGCGGTTATGAAATGCAGCTTGGAACCGTGGAAATTGTTCAGCTTGCAAAAGATTATCCTATAACCCCAAAGGAGCACGGCACTGCATTTCTTATGGATCACAGACATTTGTGGATCCGTTCTTCAAGACAGGTGGCAATTTTAAAAATAAGGCATGAAATTATAAAATCGTGCAGAGATTTTTTTGACAACAGAGGTTTCACTCTTGTTGATACCCCTGTTTTTACTCCTGCAGCTTGCGAGGGCACTACAACACTTTTTGAGACCGAATATTTCGGACGAAAGGCTTATCTGACTCAAAGCGGACAGCTTTATAGTGAGGCTACTGCGGCTGCAATGGGAAAAGTTTACTGTTTCGGGCCTACATTCCGTGCGGAAAAATCCAAAACAAGAAGGCATCTTACGGAATTCTGGATGGTTGAGCCTGAAGTGGCATATGCTGATCTTGATGACAACATGAAACTTGCAGAAGAGTTTGTATCATATGTTGTTCAGAGAGTTCTTGAGGAAAAGAAAGAAGAACTTAAAGTGCTTGAGAGAGATACAGCTCCTCTTGAGAGAGTTATTCCGCCTTTCCCGAGAATATCTTATGATGAAGCTGTTGAGATCTTAAAGAAGAACAATGTTGATTTTGAATACGGAGATGATTTCGGAGGCGGTGATGAAACAGTGATCTCCGATAATTTTGACAGGCCTGTTATGGTTCACAGATATCCTGCTGCAATTAAGGCATTTTACATGAAATTAGATGAAAAGGATCCTACGAAAGCGCTTGGTGTTGATGTCCTTGCGCCTGAAGGGTACGGCGAAATAATAGGCGGGGGACAGCGCGAGGAAAATTATGAGCTGCTTTTATCAAGAATAAAGGAGCATAATCTGCCTGAAGAAGTTTTTGACTGGTATCTGGATCTGAGAAAATACGGAAGCGTGCCTCATTCGGGGTTCGGAATGGGGATTGAAAGAACCGTAGCGTGGATCTGCAAGCTCCCCCATGTAAGAGAAACCATACCGTTTCCGAGAATGATGCACAGACTTACACCGTAAAAACGGAGTGAATACAGATTGCAGGGAATCCGTAAAAAAGTGCAGGTGGGAGTAATCGGCGGTAATTTTGGATCGGAAGAGGTTCTTAAACAAGCCGAAATCGTTGGCAGAGAGATTGCAAAAAGAGGCGCTGTGCTTGTATGCGGAGGTATGGGCGGAGTAATGAAAGCTGCATGCAGAGGAGCAAAATCAGAAGGAGGCATCACAATCGGCATAATTCCCACGGGGAATAAGAATGACGCAAACAAATATGTTGATTATGTGATTGCAACTGACATGGGAATGGCAAGAAACGCAATTATAATTAATTCCGTTTCCGGAGTTATTGCAGTAGGCGGGGAATACGGTACTCTTTCCGAGATAGGCTTTGCTCTGCAAAAGAGAATTCCTGTTGTTTCTTTAAGCAGCTGGACTGTAACCAGTGACATAATTAAGGCTGATAATGCAGATAATGCTGTTTCAGTTTTGTTTGTTAAAATCGGAGAGTAAAAAAGTGTATGGCTGATATTCGTGCACACATAGTAGTATCCGGCCGTGTACAGGGAGTTGGGTTCAGATATTTTGTAAGGAGCACTGCAAAAAATCTCGGATTAAAAGGATGGGTAAAAAACAAAGTAAACGGAGATGTTGAGATTGTTGCTGAAGGCATAGAGGGAATGATTAATGAACTTATCAAAATGCTTCCTGTGGGTAATACAATGGCCAGAGTGACAGACATTCATGTTACAAAAGAAAAGTGTAAATATGAATTTGAAGATTTTTCCATAACTTTTTGAAATTAAAGGACAGATATGAATAGTTTAGATGAACTGATCCGCGACATTCCCGATTTTCCCAAAAAAGGAATCGTATTTAAGGATATAACAACTTTGCTGGGAGATGTAAAAGGTTTTAAACTGGCAATTGAAAAAATGTGTGAACCTTTCAGGTCTATGCATATAGATGCAATTATTGGTATTGAATCACGGGGTTTTATTTTTGGCAGTCCTATGGCGCTTATATTAGGCACAAAATTTGTACCGATAAGAAAAAAAGGTAAACTTCCGGGAAAGACTTTGAGTAAAACCTATGATCTGGAGTATGGTTCAAATACAATTGAGATACACATAGATGCGATAGAAAGCGGAGAAAACGTTCTTATAGTTGATGATCTTCTTGCAACAGGCGGAACTGTACGTGCTGCTGCGGATCTTGTTCAAAGTATGGGAGGAAAATTAGTCGGAGCTGCATTCCTGATAGAGTTGTTGTTCCTTAACGGAAGAGAAAAACTCAGCAATATTCCTGTGTACAGTATAATCAAATATGAGAGCTGAGAATATTTAAAAAGAAAAATCTTGACTTTTTCGTAAAGAAAGAATAACTTTTAAGTAAATTGTTTTGACTATGGATAGGCGAATGTAGCTCAGTTGGTAGAGCGCCAGCTTCCCAAGCTGGATGTCGCGGGTTCGAATCCCGTCATTCGCTCATTTTTTTTGCAACTAACAAATAACCAGGGAGGTTATTATGAATATCAAGAAAAGTATGGCATTAATTTTTGTAATGCTGCTGTTTGTATCTGTTTTGTCTGCTCAGGATTACGTCCAGAGTGTAGGCGCTGCAGGTAATGTTGACTGGACAAAACAAGTAATAAGGTGTACCGGTATAGGCGCACCGAATCCAAATGATCCTGTTACTGCACAGAGGGCAGGAGCATTAAGAGCAGCCAAGCTGGATGCTTTAAGAAATATTCTTGAAACAGTTCAGGGCATTTCATTGACTTCCGAAACAGAAGTCAGAAACGCAATGATTGCAGATGACAATATAAGAACCAGAATACAGGGTGCAATACGCGGTTTCAGAGTTGTTGACACAAGGTACATGTCAACAGGAGATGTTGAAGTGGATGTAGAAGTGCCAATTACAGGTGTTCTTTCAGATGCACTGCTTCCAAGAGAATTCGGCGGAGGGGTATTAATGACAGGCGGTCAGCTTTTATGTCCTGTATGTGGGCAGCCGTGGCCTGCAGGAAAACCTGTTCCTGCAGGAGTAAAACTTATCCGTGCAGGTGACAGTTCACAGGACAATACTTCAGCTGTTTACACAGGCCTTATTATTGATGCAAGAGAGCTGGACGTAAGACCTGCAATGGCGCCAAAGGTAATTGATCCTCAGGGTGATGAAATATACGGGTCAAAATTTGTAAGCAGAGATTATGCTGTTGATATCGGAATGGTCGGATATGAGAAGAGTATTGAAAGTGCAGTAAAGAATGAACGTGTGGCAGATAATCCTCTTGTTGTAAAAGCTATTGATGTCAAAGGCCCTAATAAGACAGACCTGGTTATCAGTGAAGCAGATGCCAGAAAAATTCATAATGCTGCAAGTAATATGAATTTTCTTCAGAGATGTAAAGTGATGTTTATTCTTAAGTAATCGGCGTTTAATTAAAATGGCCAGGGAGGTCAATTATGAAAAACTACATTAAATATTCCGCAGTAGTAATTATTGCGTTGATTTTTATACTGTCAGGATGCGGTCCCAAACCTATACCTCAGCAGTCAATTCTTGACACACCTCAGAATCATTATAAACAAGGTCTGCGGGAGCTTGACAGAGGAGACATAGATAATGCAAAGATGGAATTTGACAGAGCAATTAAGCTTTCACCCTCATATGCAGGCGGATATGTGGGGCTTGCGCTTGTGCACAGCTGTAAAAATGAATTCGACCTTGCATTTAAGATGATTGATAAGGCTATAGGCAAGGATAAAGATTTTGTTGATGCATATATTGCAGAAGGAAGAATAATTACTCAACAAAAAAAGGACAAGGACTGGATTAAAAAAGCGGAAAAGAGTTTTAAGAAAGCTTTAAAGATCAGTCCTGATTCGTATAAAGCAATGTTTTATCTTGGTGTTGCTTATAAAGAAGCATTTTTATTTGATAAGGCTGCAGATACTTTCAGGAAGGTAATTGCCTCAAAAGGCGATTATTCCAAAGCTGCTGATAAAGAGTGGGAACTTGTACAGAAAATCCAGAGAGCAGAGCCGGGAACCGAACTTGGTAAAAAAATAGCTCTGATACCTGAAATTGACAGATCTGATCTGGCGGTTCTGCTAATTGAGGAACTTAAGATACTTACAATACTTGAAAAAAAGCGCCCTAAGACCTATGATACAAGCTTCAGAGCTCCTGAAGATAAACTTGAGATGAAAAAAAGAGAAGCAGAACAGGCAAAAATTACTGATATTCAGAATCATTGGGCAAAAACCTGGATAAAACAGGTTGCTGATAACGGAATTATGGAAAAATTCCCTGATAACACATTCCGTCCCGATGAAAAGATAACAAGATCCAATTTTGCCATGGTTCTTCAGAACCTCCTGATTCTTGTAACAGGCGATAAATCTCTTTCTACAAAATATATCGGCTCTCCTGCAAGGTTTCCGGATGTAAATCCGAGCCACTATTCTTATAATGCCATATGTCTTGCTGTTGACAGAGGGTTTATGTCAACAAAGGATTTAAACGGAGAGTTTGGATTTAAAGATCATGTTTCAGGTGCTGATGCACTTTTAATGATCAGAAAATTCCAGAATGCATTAAGATTAACATTTTAAAACGGAGGTGGCCCCATGCTGCCTGTTAAAAATAGATTTTTATTTCTAATTATTTTATTATGTGCAGTAATATTTTCAGTGCAAACATTTGCGCAGATCAATGATACTTCTCAGGATGAAAAAAGTGTTGTTGCTACAGGTATCGGCTCTATTGTTGAAAATAATATTCCACTGGCAAGAGATAATGCTATAAACGAAGCATTAAGGCGCAGCATTGAACAGACTCTCGGAATGCTTATTGAGTCTGAAACCCTTGTCAAAAATTTCCAGGTAATTGATGACAATATTATGTCCAAGACAAAGGGTTATGTTAAAAATTATGAGGTTATCCGGGAAAGAAAGAGAGATGAATACACATACGAGGTAACTGTCAGAGCAACAGTTAAAACTGCTGATATTGAAAGTGATCTTGAAGCAATTGCTACTCTGCTGAGAAGAAAAAACACTCCGAGAATGATGGTTATTATTGATGAGCAGAATATCGGCGAAGTTCCCGGAACATACTCATATTTTAATACTGACATGAACACTGCCGAGAATACAATAATGAATGATTTTATGTCTAAAGGTTTTACCTTTGTTGATAAAACAACGGTTGAGCGGAACCTTGACAGGCAGAAAGCAGCGGCAATTCTTCAGGGCAATGTTGCGGAAGCTGCATCTTTTGCAAGAGCAGTTGGCGCTGAAGTTATTATTACCGGAAAAGCTGTAGCAAAAGCAACTGTTGTTGAAGCTTTTGGTGCAAAACAGAGATCTCAGCAGGCAACTGTAAGTTTAAAAGCCATAAGATCTGATACGGGTCATATCTTAGGATCATCAGTTGCAAACGGCGCATATCCTCATATTGATGATGTGGTAGGCGGAACAAAGGCCATTGAAAAAGCAAGCCATGTTGTTGCAAAGGATCTGATGAAAAAAATTCTTGATCAGTGGCAGAAGGATGTATCTTCCGGAAGCATTATTGTGCTTAATGTGAGAAATGTTCAGACTCTTTCTGATCTGAACAGGTTTAAGAGATACCTGCAGTCAGGAATCCGTGGAGTTAAATCGGTTAATCAGAGAGACTGGTATAACGGATTTGCTGTTCTGGAAATAGTTGTGCCTCAGACAGCAGATAAATTTGCAGAGACAATTGATGGCAAAATAGTATCCGGTGCAACAATCAAAGTAACAGGTATTACGCAGAATGCTGTAAGTTTGCGGCTTATTAAATAAACAAGGGGGCATGTTATATGCGTCACTATATAAAAAATTTTATAACATTTATTCT
>QNDG01000058.1 GCA_003645915.1 Candidatus Zhuqueibacterota bacterium
AATATTTTGATAATTTCATCAGTCAAACTCCTCATTTCAACGAATAAGGATAAATTTACGGGCTTTATGATAATTCCCTGAAATTAAAACTGCAACATACAAACCACTGCCTGCATTACGTCCTGATCCATCTTTTCCGTTCCATGTTGTATGGTTCCATCCTGCAAGAGCAGGCGCATCAAAAACAGTGGCAATATATGCTCCTGAAATATCATACACCTTGATCTCTGCTCTCCTGTTGGAAGTCAGCCTGAACCGCATACCAAGTTCGGATTCCTGATCAGGAATAAACTTGTTTTTATCAAGAAAAAACTGGTTGCTGCTCTTTACAAGAACCGAAGATGAAGCAGAGTACTCAACATCCCACATATCTTTTGTATACAGAGTAATAACTATATGCTCTTCAGTCGAAGTTGTTCTCATTCTTGTGTCTGTCAGATCAGGATTAACTGTTACCCAGACTTTTGATTTCAGATCAGTCGAAGATATAAACTGATCGGCATAAGTGCTGTTTTGTGATCCGTCTTCGTAAGATACCGTAAGATCCCACCAGACCGCATCAATGGGGCTCATAACTTCAACTTTAATACTGTCTCCCGGTTCAATCTCAGAAGGAGTGGCTTTAATTTCCGGATCAGGCACTACATGCCCCACACACAACACCGAATCCTGCGCAAAGTTATTGTTTAGCAACGTATCTGAAAGAGAAAAAACTCTGACCCCGTTTACCTGCATTATATCCCATGGAGGCATCAGAGAATCTACTCTGCAAACATAACTAAACTCCTTTGAAGCACCGTTTGGCTTAAGTTTTGACAACTGCCACTTTAACGTATCTCCGGTAAGAGTATATTCCGCTCCTGTAAATGATTTTAGATTCAGTCTGTCCGGAATAACATCCGTAAACTCTATATCCTCACATGCAAGCTGTCCTTTATTTGTAACCTTAATATGATAAATAACAGTCTGTCCCGGACCTGTAATCTTTAAAGTATCAGTTCCCGTAATAGATACGGAATCTGTCACAGCCTTTTTTGTAATTGCCAGGTCACCGCCCTGCAGCGGCACATAAGTTATGAAACTACTGTCCCTGTTATTTGAATAAATCGTATCCTGAACAGAACTTAAAACAACAAGATCCTTAAAAACAGTTGCCCCTGCAAGTCTTAACGTATCAACAAGACACTTGAATTCTATCTTCTTTGTTTCTCTTATGTTCATATATCCGATATTCCACAATACAGTATCACCCTTGGTATTGGATACACCAGGGCTGCTGGAAATTACCTTGCAGAAAGGAGGAAGATAGTTTGAAACCAATGACGCAGACACATTTTTATGCCCCACATTTCTGATAAAAATATTAAAATCCACAGTATCCTGAGGTTGTACGAAAAAAGTTGTATCAGAACCGTTTACAGAATACTGCCTGGTCTTAATAAACTGAGAAATTGCAAGATCCGCAGCTCCGTCAGGACTTAAGTAATCTTCGGTATCCGTATCTTTTATACTGTTAATACTTACACCAAGCTCCACAGTACGCCATATTTTGTTCTGAATAGTATCAGAAGAGAAATGAGAAATAAGATAGTAACGTGAAGCCATATCCGAAGGATTTGAAGTATCAACTTCTGTTATCTGCATGGAAGGTCTTACATTACTGTTATCAGGAGTAGAAGGATCTCCTTTATGATATTCCTTTAATTTATACCATATATCCCCCACAGTCAGGCCGTTATCTGCTTTTCCTGCCGTACCTGCCCACGATGCTCTGCTTGCAAGATCCGAAATATAGTTATTATTCTGATCAAAAACTCTTGCTCTTGTTATTATATGTTCGGGGAATGATCCGTTAATACCATTGCATGAAACAAGATAAGAAACCTGCTCTATCTGCAGATCAACCTGAGTAATGCCTATGGTAACAGAACATGTATCCTCATTGTTTGTTTCGCTTAATTCCGCGACCTCTTGTGTGTAATCAGCATAAATCTTTATGTTGTTAATACCTTCAGGAGGATCTCTCCAGGTACCTGTCACAAGAACCGAATCCCCGGCCTGTAATGTGCTGACAGAATCAACTGCAATCATATTGGAATAATTATCTGCAAAAAAGTAAACCGTAAACAGATTTTCCGCATCTGCATTGCCTTTATTATAAACATAGGCATTTATCTGCAAAGGATAGTGTGGAGAAGGAACAAAATTCGGTTTAATACATTTTACTGTAAAGTCCGGATTTCCTGCAGAATAAACTCTTACCTGCACACTGTTATCGAAAAGATCTGAATCAAAAGGCTCGCTTACAGTAGCTGTATTCAAAAGAGCGACCTTTTCCTGGGGCATTATATTATTCACTTTTGCAGTATATCCTATTTTTATACTTTCTCCTGTATTAAGCATAGGAATATTCCATACTGCCCTGTTCCCTGTTACATCATCCGGTTGAACTGTAAACTTTAAAAATTTCAGAGAATCACTTATCTGATCTGTAATTAAAATGTCCTCTGCAACACCAGGACCTTGGTTAAGAACCATAATTTCATAATTTACCGTATCCCCTGCACTTGTAAAAAGCAGTGTGTCTCCGTTTTCCACAACAAAACTTTTTGTAACAGCTTTTTTACTTATCCGGACATTCCTCGGGGTAAACGGCACGTAGTATTCACCCTGCCCCCTGCCTTCATTACTGTCCTGATCTCTGACTGTAACATCAACAATACGCCAGGTGCCGTTGGTTCTTTGATCTGTAGTTGTTGTTGCAAGTATGTAATATCCCTGAATATCACGATATATTGAGAGATAAATTGCAGAAATATCATCCGCCCTGTTTGCTCTTGTATATGTACCGCCTGTGGAATATGCCATTGTTCTTAATGATACTTCGTCAATATCAGAACCGCTGCCAATACCAATGGAGTATATTGCTATGTCATTTTCATTGGCAAATTCAATCAACTGCTCCAGAGTAATACCACCCTTATCATCCATTCCGTCGCTGTAAACTATTACAACTCTTCTTCCCGGTTGATTAACGCACTGCTCAAGAGCTTTGTAAACCCCCTTAAAAAGAGCTGTACCGCTTCTGTCCGGAGTAGGTGTATCAATTGCATTAATAAGCAAAGTTGTATCAGATGTAAATGTCTGATAAACTTTAATATTGTCCGTGATTTTTATTACAGCAATCTTATCATCATTACTTATCTGCCTGATAAACTGTTTTGCAGCATCTTCAATTACTTCAAGATTATTAATGCTTCCTGAATAATCCATGGCAAGAGCAACAGATGCTCCATAACCTTCCAATCTTGGGACTTCTGTAACCATATATTCAGGATTCATTAATTTTACGTTATTGTTAGCCGGTATGGATACGTTTTCTTTATGATATTCCAGAATTACTTTCCATATATTATCTACTTTTTCTCCGTTTTCAGCTGTATCCTCTGCTCTCAACCATCTTGAAGAATCTGCAAGACCATGAACATACCTGCCATTTTTATCCCGGACAGTAATTACAGAAAGAACCGGATTAGGAAACCCTGCTGTTTTCCCTCTTAACACAGTAGTATCGGAGATTGAGACTTTTTCAAACTTAATATTTAAATTATCCGTTTGTGGGAAAAGAGTCTGAGAAATAATGACAAGAGGGATTATTATCCGCTTAAATATTTTTAAGAGCTCAGAAGGATCGCCAAAAAAATATTCGGTCCTGAACATAGTTTCTCCTTAAAATTGGATACAATTACTCTGATAAATGATAGTTTTTGGAATTTACTTAAATTATTTCTTAATAAACTAACATAAGTTACTTATTTTTTATAATATTGTCAAGTCTTTTTCATTTGTGAAATAAATTTGACAATTTCGTAACAATTCTTCTCTTAATTCATAAAATACATGCATAAACCCGACTTGCTGCTGTTTTTACATCTGAGATTGTAAATTAAAAGAAATATGCTTATTTTGGTGACCCTGTTTAACATAAATTGACCCAACAGCAACGTTATTTTTAGCTGATTACTAAAACCACCGCATTATTTTAAAACATATTTACATTGAGGCTCTCTGACTGTATATTCAACATAGATGTAATTTTATACGCAACAATAAGTGCGCCCATAAAAAGAGAAAATATTTCTTACATATTGATTGATTTTAATTGCTAATGAAAAAAAAAATTTGTACTATCAGTAAGGCTGAGATTTTTCCTGATCATACCTTTCAAAAAAATAAAATTTCTGTTACACTTTTAACAATTTTGCGGAGGCTTAGTTGCAGATCACTATTAAAGAAGTTCAGAACAAGAGGGATCTTAAAAAATTTGTTTTATTCCCATACAAGCTGTATAAAAACAATAAATACTGGGTTCCGCCATTACGATTTGACGAGATGAACACTCTGGACTGGAACAAAAATCCGGCATTGGATTTTTGCGAAGCAAAATACTGGATGGCATATCAAAAAGGCAAAATTGTCGGCAGAATTGCAGGCATTATAACCCACAGATACATTGAAAAATGGGGTCAGAAAAATGCCAGATTCGGATGGATAGACTTTATTGACAATATTGAAGTATTAAAAGCCCTTATTAATAAAGTTGAAAACTGGGCAAGAGAAAAAGGCATGGATGCAGTCGAAGGCCCGCTTGGATTTACAGATCTTGATTATGAAGGTATGCTTATACAGGGTTTTGAAGAACTGGGAACAATGGCAGGAATTTATAACTTTCCCTACTATCCCAAATTAATTGAACAACTCGGATACAGAAAAGAAGTGGACTGGGTGGAATTTGAGATAAAGACACCTGACCATGTTCCGGAAAAAATTCAGCGCATTGCACAAATTTCTCTAAAACGCAACAAGTTAAAAATTCTGGACATCAGAAAGAAAAAAGATCTGTTAAAATACGCTAAAGATATGTTCTATGTGCTGAATGCCAGCTACGATAATATCTTCGGTTTTGTTCCGCTGACCGACAAGCAGATAGATATGTATATTAAACAGTACTTTGGATTTATAAAAACCGATTACATATCAATAATTATTGATGAAAACGACAAGGTTGCGGCATTCGGCATTACTATGCCCTCTTTTTCCAGAGCTCTTCAAAAATGCAGAGGAAAGCTTTTCCCCTTTGGTTTTTTACATCTTTTAAAAGCAATGTATAAAAATGACACAATAGACCTCTATATTATTGGTGTAAGACCCGACCTTCAGGCAAAGGGCGTTAATGCAATAATGTTTAACGAACTAATAAAAATAATATCCGGCCATAATTTTGTCAAAGCAGAAACCAATTATGAACTGGAGCACAACACAAAAGTTCAGGCCCAGTGGAAATTTTTTGAAAAAAGGCTGCATAAGAAAAGAAGGTGCTATAAAAAAGAACTTTCTAATTAAAATAACCAGTAAAAAAGGCAGATAAAATTTCTGCCTTTTTTACTGTCATAAGCATGCAAATTAATTTATTTTGAATATATTCTAAAGATAATAGATGTTATATATTGCATCTAACAATGCCAGGCCGCAAATACAGCTAACAGGAACAAAACAAATATCTTGATTTTATCAAATAAAATAATTAAAATCATAGGATTAATAGATAAAATAAATTACTCAACTACGGACAGGTTATAATATGAATATATTTGCATATTTTACGAATGTACCTTTAAACGAGTGGATAACTTTTATCATTTTTTTTACATCAATAGTCATATTTATCGGACTGTCTGAAGTTCTTCGGAAAAAAGCAGGATGGGGCCAGGAGATCAACAGAAAGTTAGTGCATATTTTAACAGGGGTGCTGGTATTTTTCAGCCCTTTGCTTTTTAAATACTCCACCCCTTTAATTTTAATGGGTACAATATTTACCATAATCAACCTTGCAGGCGTACTCACCGATTCTCTGAAAGGTATGAGTTCCGAAAGAAAAAGCTACGGCACTGTATTCTTTCCTGTATCATTTATCATCCTTGTTCTGACATGCTGGCCTGACCACAAACTTATTATCATGGTTTCAATACTTATCATGGGAATTGCTGACGCTGCAGCTGCATTTGTTGGTGAATCCGTAAAATCACCGCACACATACAACCCTGTTGGTGAGCAAAAATCCTTTGAGGGTTCCGCTGCAATGTTTGCCTCAACTTTTATCATTACTCTGGTTCTAATAATGTTGCTTGGTCATGTTGACAACTTATCTTTAGGTTTCTTCAATGCTATGTGGATAGCAGTTCTTGCCGCATTTTTCATAACTGCAATGGAAGCCGTATCAGTCGCAGGTTCTGATAATCTGTCGGTTCCTCTTGGAGCAGCTTTTATTATTAATATTTTAATTAAAGCCACGGCGTCTCAAAAATTATTTATTACAAGTGCAGCCCTTTTTGCAATTGTGGTTGCATATTTGTCATACAGAATGAAAGCACTGAATAAAGGCGGTTCTGTTGCCACATTTATTGTGGGTTTTATTGTTTTTGGGATTGGCGGTGTGAAATGGGCAGTACCTATCCTTACTTTTTTTATTCTGTCAAGTATACTTTCCAAAATCCAGAAAAAAAGAAAAAAACATTATTCACTGATGTTCGAAAAAACCGATACCCGTGATGCAGTCCAGGTTGCTGCAAACGGTGGAATTGCAGGGTCTATTGTAGTTTTAAATTACTTCTTCCCGTCGGACATCTGGTACTATGCATTTCTTGGAGCACTGGCAGCAGTTACCAGCGATACCTGGGCAACTGAACTCGGAGTATTGTCAAAAGAAAAACCGGTTTCATTAAAAAATCTCCGGCAGACTGATAAAGGCAGCTCAGGCGGAATATCATGGTTAGGAACATTCAGCGGATTAATAGGAAGTTTCATTATTGTACTTGCAGGCCTTTTTTCCGCACCTTCAATGTTTCCTGCTGTGCTGATACCTGAACTCTTTATCGGAATTACTGTTGCAGGTCTGTTTGGCAGTTTTATCGACAGTATAGCAGGAGCATTTTTTCAGGCTCAATACCAATGTAAAAAATGCGGACAGATAACAGAAAAGAAAATACATTGTGACGGATATAATACATCACTGGTTGCAGGCGTTAAATGGGTAACAAATGATGTTGTAAATTTTATCTGCTCTGCAACAGGCGCAGCTGCAGCTTTTTTTGTAGTAAAATTTTTTGTGTAAAAATTTAAATATAAAAGTTGAATAGTTTTTATTTTGAGTAAACATAAACAGGAGGAAAAATGAAACTTGCTGTAATAGGTACTGGATATGTCGGATTAGTGGCAGGTGCATGTTTTGCAGAAACAGGCAACAATGTAATTTGCATGGATAAAGACGAGAATAAAATCAGCAGGCTCAAACAGGGAATTATACCGATTTATGAACCTGGTCTTGACCA
>QNDG01000059.1 GCA_003645915.1 Candidatus Zhuqueibacterota bacterium
TATTTGTCTGTTTTAAATTTGTAAGAGGTTCCGGTATTTGAATCGATTTTAATTTCAGGACTGTAAGAAATACCGAGTGCGACATTTTTAACAGGTCTGTATAGAATACCTCCTATAAAACCGTATCCGTTATTTCTGGAAAGAAAAAGATCCTTTGTTGAAGAAAAATCAGGATCTGTATATTCCACATTCCAGGTTTCGTCAATCCTTCCGAATGCAAAGAAAGCTGAAAAACCTATTGATAAATTTGAAAGAGGTGCAAAATATGCCGCAAAATTAAAAGTGTTCATTCCGCCGGAGCCTTCAACATATTGAGAGTATTCTTTACCTTCGTTAGAATCAGTTACTCCCATTTTATAATCTACTCTTGTTAGCGGGGAAAATGTTACGGCAAGTCCGAAAAGTTTGCTTAACGGAAGTGCGAACGCAAAACCATTTACATTTGAGTAATTGGATACAGCGCTTCCGGAGAGATCGGAATAGTTGTTGTGTGCAAATATATATTGTACGGAAATCATTGTTGTTCGAATTCTGTACAAAGCCGCAGGATTGAGCGGATTAATGTAAAAAGGGTTATCTGATGAAACGGAAACAAAACCCAAAGCCATTGATCTTGTGTTGTAGTTTACTGCAGGTTCACCGAGACCAAAAGACGACAAAATAGAACCCGAATATAGGTTTGTTGTTATCAGAAATGACAAAAGAGCCATTAATATTTTTTTTATTCTGTTCATAAAAATCTTTCCCTGAATAGTACGTTATTTATCTTTTTGGCGGAATTGTGTAAAATATTTTGACAAAAGGCCTTTTTAAAGGCTCAGATTTGTCGTTAAAGAATTTTTTTCTTGAAATATCAATTCCTTCCCAGTATCCCATTAACAGAACGCCTCCGTTAACAGAACTGCCTGAAGTCCAGCTCTGTACAATTGACGTTATATTTGCTGTAAGCGAATCATTTGCAGAATAAGCATATTTTGTCAGAGATGTTGACGAATCATAGGGTACATCTGGTATTGGCCATGAATCATCTGTTACATTGAATATCCTGAGCATAAAAGTATCACTTACAGAAGGGAATGTATATGTTGTATCTACATAAAATGTAAGCACTGCTGAATTAATTGTTGCATCTTCCGGAATTGAATCCACATTAAAAAACAGAATTGATCTTGTTCCCGATGAATTGTCAATAATAAAGTGCGTATTATCATTATTGTCCTGTTCGGGCTCAATAACAGAAACATCAAATGGTGTGACATTGTATGTATACAAGCTGTCACCCATATGTGTTTTTAAAACCATATGGGGAGAAACATAATCATAACTATTGTAGTTTTGACTGTATATTTCAGCAATAAATCCCGTGTCCGGAACATCGTAAGTTATTGCAAATCCATAATTTTGTTCCGCAGAATTAGTATCTGCCCAAGTTTGTACTATTTCCGGAGGGATGGTAAATGATATGATAGAGTCATTTTGTGAGGGGTAGGGTTCAATGTTAATTTTTGCATCTACGGGATTCAGATCACTGAAATCCTGCCATGTAAATGTTTCTTCGTCAAATTTGTAGTTTAAAATGTATGCGTCCGGAAGCAGTCCGCCCGGATAATTTCCTATAAATTTCTTTACATTTATAGTAAATATTGCAGTATCAACAGTTACACTATCAGGAAGTCCGGTGAATCGGAAAAGAGAATAAGCTTTTCGTTTGTCAATTACTCCGGCATAAAGATATTGAGATTTTCCTGTTGGTGCATTGGAGGTGTAAACTGTGTCGTGTACTGCTATTGTAAGAGGAGGCATTACAAGTCCCATGGATTTATTAAAAAGATCAGAACCAACAGGATTGACCTTGTTTTTCTCACATCCTGAAAACAACAATATAATGGAAAAGAATAATAATGCTGGTATAAAAGGAAATATTTTTCGTGCCATTTAAATACCTATTTTAATTAATAGTTTTAATCATCAGAGTTATCGTATAGTTTACGATATTTAAGTAACATTGTCAAGTACAGAATGAGTTCAAAATCAATACTTGCAATGAGTATAACTGTTCAAAACAAAATATAGTTCCGTTTTGATTTAGTCTTATAACAAATATTTATTAAAAAGTTTTTTCAGATTCCCGGAATTTTGACATGTTATCCAATTTTATTGTTTTTTTATTTCATTCCATTCTCTATCAAGCTCATTAAGAGTCAGTTTTTCCATTGACAAAGATTTGTCTTCTATTCTTTTTTCAAGTTTCTTAAATCTTCCTATAAATTTTTCTGTTGCTTTTTTTAGAGAATTTTCCGGATCTATTTTTAAAAATCTTCCATAATTTACAAGAGCAAAAAGAAGATCTCCGAATTCTTCTTCGATTTTATCCTGATTTTGATTTTTTATTTCCTGTTTAAGTTCTGCAATCTCTTCAACTACTTTTTCCCATACTTCTTCGGTTTTTTGCCAGTCAAAGCCAACTGTTGATGCTCTCTGCTGGATTCTTTTTGCAAATGAAAGGGCTGGCATAGTTCCAGGAATTCCATCAACAACAGATTTTTTACCTTCCTGTTTTTTTAGTTTTTCCCAGTTTACTGACTGCTCTTCCGCTGTGTCAATTTTTTCGTTACCAAAAACATTTGGATGTCTTCTGATAAGTTTTGTACTTATACCGGTTATTACATCATCAATATTAAATTCACCGCTCTCTTTTGCAATTTGCGCATGAAAAACAACCTGGAGAAGAAGATCGCCGAGTTCTTCCTTAAGATCTTCAATACTGTTCTTATTTATTGATTCAATAACTTCGTATGTTTCTTCAAGTAAAAAAGGTATAAGAGATTTATGGTCCTGCTCTCTATCCCATGGGCATCCTTCAGGGCTTCTTAATATCTCCATAATTTCGAGAAGTTCATCAAATTTGTTTTTACCCACTCTTCCCTCCGCATATTAAATATAAGGCTCACAAAAATGATAAAAAATAAACAAAATAGCAAGAATTTTCTTTTGTTGTAATTTTCAATTGCAGTTCCTTTGATCAAGTAATGTCTTGATTGTTTAGCCAGTCATTATTATATTTTATTCAATGAGGATAAAATATGGGAGAATGGGATGTTAGGAACAAGACTTCCAAGAAACAGAAAGTTCCAGATAGAATATCAATATTACGATCCGGAAAAAGAAGACAGAAAGCACAGGTCGATAAAATTTACGCGTATCAGATCAAAAAAAGCAGCTCAAAAAAAATCTCTGATATGGCTGTTTGCCCTGCTTGCTTTTATTGTGTATTTACTTTATTTTCTGTCTAAACTAAGGAAGTGAAATTTGGAATTATGATTCTGAAATGCGATATATGCGGTAAAGAATTAAAACCGGGACATTATATTTGTTTTAAAAATGATAAAACCAACGGTTTGATCCCTGATATACCTAAATTGTGTAATAAAAATTCAATCATGATATGCGATAATTGGGAATGCTTTTCAGGCCTGGCGAAAAGAGAGAAAATAAATAAAAAGAAAACAGGGGATATTTTAAAACAATTAAAGAAATCACTTAACCGGAATAAAGCGGAAAAATTGATAGGAATGGGTGTCAGGTCAGGAGATGTTTTACGCGGTGTTACTGCCGTTGAGAAATATTTATCAAAGAAGAGAATAAGCCTTGTTCTTGTTTCCGAAGATGCTGGTCAAAATACAATAAAGAAAATGTTTTCAATAACAAAAGGAACCGGAACTGCCGTTGTCGTTTATAATGGAAACCGTCCCATAGAGGAAATTGCAGGTAAACCGAAATGCAAAGTCATAGGAATAAAAAACAGTGAAACAGCAAAGTTAATTCGATCGGAATTAAATGTCAGCAAAAATACACATTCTTCCTGATTCTGTAACGCATATGATTGCCGCAGGAGAGGTTGTTGAGCGTCCCAGCTCCGTTGTAAAGGAGCTGCTGGAGAATTCTATTGATGCAGGAGCAGATCATATCACTTTGAGTATTAAAGAGTCCGGAACCGGAGCCATTGAAGTTGATGATAATGGATCCGGTATGTCTGAAGAAGACCTGATCTTATGCATAAAAAATCACGCTACAAGTAAAATAAATTCTATCGAAGATCTGGAAGATCTGGAAAGTCTCGGCTTCAGGGGGGAAGCTTTGGCAAGTATCGGATCTGTTTGCAGAATGACAATTCATTCGTGCAGAAACGAAGAAAACGAAGGAACTGTAATTGAAGTTGAAGCAGGCGTAATAACAGATGCACAAAAAACCGCTCCGAGAAAAGGTACCAGAGTTTCTGTTAAAAATTTATTTTATAATACGCCTGCCCGGAGAAAATTTCTTAAAAAACCTGCAACAGAATTGCAGCATATTACAGGCGTTTTCAGAAGAATAGCCCTTTCCAAGCCTGAAATATCTTTTTCTTATTTTATAGACGGACAAAAAACAGCAGACCTTTTTAATACAGACCAGATAAAACGACTGAAAGATCTGCTTGGAGAAGAATCTGCAAATTCTCTGATACCGGTTGAAAATAAAAACGGCGGTATTACTGTCTCCGGATATATAAGCAGGCCAAGGCAGGGCAAGAGAAGCAGAAGCGATCAATTTTTATTTCTGAATGGAAGGTATATTTCAAACAGAAGTATTTCGCACGCAATTGTTTCAGGATATGAAAACCGGCTGATGAGGGAAGAATTTCCGATATATGTAATTTTTCTTACAATGCCGGCAAGATTTTTTGATGTTAATGTGCATCCTGCCAAAATTGAGGTAAGGTTCAGGGATGAACGTTTTGTTTATTCTCTTGTAAGACAGTCCGTTAAAGATGCTTTGCGTAAACCTTCTGTTGTTGCAGGGCTAAGCCTTTCAAAGTTCGGCTATTCAGGCTCATCTTATTCAAAAAAAATAAAAACAAGCCCCGAAGATCTCGGACAGCTGACATTTGATGCGCAAAGGCCTGTTTTTGGTGAAGAGCATCATGTGATTGATTACAAAAAAAATAGTCTTGAAAAAAGGGAAGCATTTTCAGTCTGGCAGGTTCATGATAGATATATAATTTCACAGATAAAAAGCGGTATTGCAATTATTGATCAGCATGTGGCGCACGAGAGAATTTTATACGAACAGGCCCTTAAACATAGTCAGCAGAAAAAAGCCCTTTCACAGCAGCTTCTTTTTGAGCAGGCTGTTCAGCTTACCATAGAAGAATATCAGATATTAACAGAAATTCTGCCGTATCTGGAGCAGATAGGATTTAAGTTAAAGGATTTTGGCAGTAATACAGTTGTAATAGAAGCTGTACCTGTTGGAGTAAAAAGCGGAAAAGAGAAAGAGCTTTTACGCGGCATAATAGAGGATTATTCTGAGATGCAAACCAGCGATAAGGATATTCTGGATTCAGTTGCAAAGTCTTATGCATGTAAATCTGCAATAAAATCAGGGCAGAAACTTTCAGTACAGGAAATGGAATCATTAATAGATCAGCTTTTTGCTACAAGTGAACCCTATTTTTGTCCTCACGGCAGACCAATTGTTCACACAATTACACTTGAAGAGCTTGACAGGAGATTCGGGCGTTGAAAAAAAACGGATCTTCGAAATTCATAGTTATTACCGGGCCTACTGCCAGTGGAAAAACCCAACTATCCGTTGCTCTTGCAGAAATTCTGAACAGTGAAATAATATCTGCAGATTCAAGGCAGATTTACAAATACCTTGATATAGGAACTGCAAAACCTGACCCGGAAGAAATGAAAAAAGTAAAACACCATTTGATCAGTATTCTTGAGCCTGACCAGTATTTCAGCGCAGGTGAATATCAAAAAATGGCAAGAAAATGTTTAAAAGAGATTTTTTTAAAAGGGGAAATTCCTATAGTTGCAGGAGGATCGGGCTTGTATATTTCGGCTTTGGTGGAGGGAGTATTTGAAGGCGACTACAAAGATGATGCTGTCAGAGCCCAATTCAAAGAAATTGAAAGAGAAAGAGGATCTGCTCATCTTTTCAGAATACTTGAAAAGATGGATCCGGAAACTGCAATGAAGATCCATTCAAATGATTCAAAAAGAATTATAAGAGCCTTAGAGGTATGCACTATTTCAGGCAGAAAGATGTCGGACTTAACAAGAGAGAAGACAAAAAAATGTAATTATTCTCCTGTATATTTTGGACTTTTATGGGAAAGAAGGGAACTTTACAACAGAATTAACATCCGTGTTGAAAAAATGGTTGAAAAAGGTCTTTTTCAGGAAGTAAGAAGAATATTGAAAATGGGTTTTTCTCCGGATTTAAACAGTCTTGATTCAGTGGGGTATAAAGAAGTGTTGCGTTATTTTAACGGAGAATTGTCAGAGCGGGAAGCAGTGGAACTTATAAAGCAGAATACAAGAAGATATGCAAAAAAACAGATGATATGGTTCAGAAAAAATCCGGAAATAAAATGGCTGCCGGCTGACAGTAGTGTGTCTTTTACAAAGATCGCTGAGAAAATAGCAGAAGAATTTATACAAAAATAAAAATAGCATGTGGAACTGATATTTATCAGAAAAAATGATATCTTAACCATTTGCAGAAAAATACATAGAAAAAACTTGCATGTAATTGACTGATTTCTTATAATTAATAAGTGAATTTAAGTCGAATACCTGATTGTGCGGAAGAACAACCGTAGAATCGGGATTATATAAATTTTACATACAACACCGGAGATTATGGGGATGGGAACTGTTTTTGAACTGATTAAAACCCGTCGTTCTGTAAGGAAATTTCGTCAAGACCCCATATCATTAGAAAAATTATTAAAATTAGTAGAAGCTGCAAGATTTGCCCCTTCAGCCGCAAATATCCAACCCTGTGAATATGTGATAGTAAACAGCAGGGAAAAAGTTAATCAGATTTTTCCGTTGTTAAAGTGGGCTGGTTACATACATCCTCACGGAATACCCGGAAAAGGTGAAGAACCATCCGCTTATATTGCAGTTTTAATATCTTTGAAAAAAAAGAAAAAAAAGGGAGAGGTTGATGCTTCTGCCGCTATTCAGAATATGTTGCTTACTGCATGGGAATTGGGTATAGGCTCATGCTGGATTAAATCTGTTAAACGCAGAAGTATTAAAAAGATTTTACGGATCCCCCATAATGTTCAGCTTGATTCAGTAATAGCTTTCGGCTATCCGGCAGAGAATCCTGTAACTGAAGATGCCGGAGAATCAATAAAATATTACAAAGATGATAAAGGAATTTTGCATGTTCCTAAAAGGAGTTTAAGCAGTATTGTTTTTAATAATCAGTACGGACTTTATTATGAGAAAGAAAAATTGGTTGTTGACTAATCAGGAGAATAAAAATTGTACGAGCAAACAGGTGTACGGAGACCAGAGAAAAGA
>QNDG01000060.1 GCA_003645915.1 Candidatus Zhuqueibacterota bacterium
AATTGAAATTTGCAGTTACTGCTGATCTTCATCTGAGACAGAATGAACATAACGAACGTTTTATTGCATTAAAAGCTATTTTTGATGAAATGCATAAGCGTAAAATCAGTACCCTTGTTATTGCAGGGGACCTGTTTGATGCTGATGAAAAGAATTACTCTGCTTTTGAAAAAATATGTACTGAAGATCCGGCAAAAAACTTTAAAATTTACATAATTCCTGGAAACCATGATTCAGGCCTTAAGCAGAAAATGTTTGCATCAGGCAATATCTCTGTAATATCCACAGCTCAGATAATACAATTTGACATGATGTCAAAACCTGTATGTTTTATTCCGTACAAAAAAAATACAACTGTCGGAGAGCAGATTCAGAACGTTTCTGACAGGGATATGCTTGTTCCTGGAAAGTGGATATTAATAAGCCACGGAGACTGGATGGAAACAATAAATCAGGCAAATCCTTATGAACCGGGACTGTACATGCCTTTAACGAGAGGAGACCTGGAAACATACAAACCTGATTCTGTGTTTCTGGGGCACATACACAAGCCCATTGATAGTCCTGTTGTACATTTTGCAGGATCTCCCTGTCCTCTTGATATAAATGAAACAGGGAAGAGGCGTTTTCTTTTAGTGGATTCGGAAACTGCAGATTACGAATCTGTGGAGGTGAAGTCGCCTTTATTATATTTTAATGAAAAGCTTCTTATCCTTCCTGTAGATAACGAACAGGAGTACATTTTTAATCAGGCGGAAGCTTTGATAAAAAAATGGGCTGTTAATAAAGCTGATGCTGTACGCATACAAATCAGAATAAGTGTTAAAGGATACACAAAAGATAAATCTGCACTTGATAAAATTGTAAGAGATGCATTTAAGGATTTTTCTTTTTACAATAATGAAGCACCGGATTTATCAAAAGTGTATTTAAGCGATGATTTTGAAAAGAACGAGATTGCTTTGAAAGTAAGAGCAAAGTTAAAAGAGACAAGGATAAACAGAGGGGAGACCCAGCCTTCGAGAGAAGATATTATGCTTAGTGCACTTCATATAATTTACGGAGATAAATAAGTGGCTGTTTTTATCAAAGAAATAAAAGCTGAGAACCTTGGCCCTGTACCAAAACTGTCAATTGGGTTTAAAAAGATAAATGTGATTTTCGGGCATAATGAGCACGGCAAAACATTTCTTGTGGAATTTATAATAAAATCCCTTTTTAAAAGCGCTTCAAAATGGAGACTAAGAAACAGCTCTGCCCAGGGCAAAGTAATTGTCAGCGGTATTACGGATAATGATCTGAGTTTCTCGCCAAATTCTCCTGAAAAGATTGAAGACTATCTTCAGGATTCAAATCCCGGGCTGCCTCCTGATCTTTCGCGTCTTCTTGTTGTAAAAGGAGCGGAACTGGAATTATCTGACAATCCAAAAGACAGTGATAAGACAATTGTAAAAAAGTACATTTCTCAAAAGGGTGTACTTGATGTAATTGCACAAAGAATTCCTCCTGCTGAAAAAAACACAACAATTGAAAACGGAGAGATAATTGCTCAGAGAAAAGGCAGGGGAAAAGATCTTGTAGAACTTACCGGACAGTATCAGACAATTAACACTTTGCTTGACCAGGTAAATCAAAACTTTTCTGCAGGGAAAATTGCAGTGCTTAAATCAGAGCGAGATGATCTTACTGATAAAATCCGCGTTATGGAGGATGCAAAAAAATATCTTGCATTTACTCTGTACGAAAAATCCGATGAGATTAAACGGAAAATTGCAGAAATAGACGAGACTCTGATTAAAAAGGCCAGAGACCAGCTTGCAGTGTGCAGATCAAAACAAAGCAAAATTGTATCATTGAAACAGCAGCTGAACCAGTCTGGGAAAAATGCGGAAAATTACAGGTGGCTTGAAAAATTTAAAGAGGAGTATGATTCCCTTTCTTCTGTTGTAAAACCGGATGTTCCGAAATTGTTCCTGATAACCGGAATTACATGCGCGCTGTCCGGACTGATTGCAGGATTTTTAAAATTTGCATCCTTTTACTTAACAAGTATTCTTGTAATTGCAGGAATTGCTCTGATTGTAGTATATTCGGACAAACTCAGAAAGTCTGTTGATTCTGCTGTGAAGAGATCGGAACTGAAAGAGCTTGAAGAAAAATTTTACAAAAGGTTCGACAGGGATTTTTCCAAAGTTGATATGCAGACCTTATCTGACCTGTTCAAATCAGATTATGAAATATACACTGTCAGATTAAGAGACATACCGTCTGAAACACAAGAGCTTAACCGTGCTTTATCAGATCTTTCAAACATGGTTTTATCTCTGTGCGGCAAAACATGCACCCTTGAAAATGCGGATTCTCTTATCATCTCAAAAGAAAAAGAATTAGAGAACCTTAAATCGGATCTCCGTAAAATTGAAAACCAGATAGCACAGCTTAATGTTGAAAGAAGTCAGGTTATTTCAGAGCCCCAGCCTGCTGATTTTGATCGGGCTGAATATAGTAAGTTAAAAGAGAGATATCTACTGCTTGAGAAAAAAATAGAAAAAGAAGAAGATTCTCTTTCAAATCTTAAGGCAAATATTTCACGGCTCACAGGCGACAGTATAAGCAGCGCGTGGGAGGTTCTGATAGATAATCTCAGAAATAAAAAACTGGAGACAGAGGAGAACCTGAAAAATGTAAAAGCAGGGCTGTACGCGTCCAATATTGTTTTTAATGTGATACAGGATTTTGCAAGAGATGAGGAACAAAAAATAAAAGAGAGGCTTCAGTGGCATGGCCTTAAAACTGTTTTAAAGAACATTACTCAGAGATATACAGATATTACCTTGTCCGGCGATTCTCTTGTTGTATCGGACGGTTTTCACGATTTTCCTTTAAATGATCTCAGTACAGGAGCTCAGGAACAGATACTTCTTGCTCTGCGTGTTGGTTTCAGCTCACAGATTTTTAAGGATAATTCTCTGTTTTTTATTCTGGATGATGCTTTTCAGTATTCGGACTGGCAGAGGAGGGAATTTCTTGTAAAAACGGTTTTTTCTCTCGCAGAAGCAGGCTGGCAGATTATCTATTTTACTATGGATAATCATGTAAAGGAGCTTTTTGATAAAAACGGAAAAAATTTCGGCGCTGATTATGCAAGCTATAATTTGTAATAAAGGGATTTAAGGTTTTAATGGATCAGATTAAAGGGAAAGTACACAATTTTGCAAAACATAAAGTACCGGAAAAATTTGTACTTAGACGAATGGGTTATCCTCCGGGTTCAGTAACAATACCGGAAACTATCCGGGAAATCACTAAAAAGATGTACAGTCTGAGCGAAGACTTGATGAATCCCGTAGGAGTATATTCAATTTTTTCAATAACCGAAATTTCCAGTACCGGAGTTATGCTCGGTGAAGAGGATATTGAAATAAAGAGCGCAAATATTGCAAGTCTTCTTAAAAAGTCGGAATTTGCAGTGTTGTTTATGGTTACAATAGGAAAAAGTCTTGAACAAAAGGTGGCGGAATTATCAAATTCCGGAAACATGACAGACGCGCTTATTCTTGACGCAATAGGATCAGAGACTGCAGATTATGCTGCGGATATTCTGCACAGGCAGAAAATTGCCGGAAAAGCGGAAAAAGAGGGGTTTAAAGTGACCCCGAGGTTCAGCCCGGGTTACGGGGACTGGGAATTGTCAGCTCAAAAAGATATTCTGAGAGTATGCGGTGGAAACCAAATAGGTATTTCTGTTTCGGACAATTTTATGATGAGCCCTCAGAAATCGGTTTCTGCGGTTTTCGGGCTTGTAAAATCCGGCTGATTTGTCAGGAGAAAAGTTCTGGAAACTTTGTATAAAACATTTGAAAACATTGTGTTAACTCACATAAAGCGGTATAAGAATTTTGAGATAACAGATCTGTATAAACTTGTTTTTCAGGCTGCAATGGGGCCTGCGCATATTTTCACAAGCATTAATCAGATTCAGGAAGATCTTACTGAAGAGTGGCTTGATGCAGGAAAACCTCTTTTTCAGGAAGGTCTTATGGAAATTATTGATCCGCGCTCCAGAGTTGTAAGAGTAAATCTTAGAATTTACAGAGGAATGGGCGGAACAATTTCACAAATGGCGAACATGGTTCATGAATCTGCTATGAAATTCAGAGGAGATTTTGCAGGTTTAATGCTCTACAGAGACTATCTTATTAAAATGAGCAGAGAAGGAATCCTTATTTTTAAAGAGGATGATTTATCCCTGTTCTGGGAACAGATGGAAAAAGATAATTTTCCTGCTGTTCATCATAGTGCTGTTTATGCTGAATCGTACAGACCCGCATACAGGGTGATTCTTCAGGAACTGCTTTTTTGAGTTTTGAAAAACAGAACGGAGAGAATAGATATGAGTGATCCGCAAAAACAGAAGAAACAAGAATTTACAAAAGAAGAGATGGAAGAGTTCATAAGGGAAAAAGAGACAATAAAACAGATTGTGGGCCAGGTAGGAGGTCAGCCTACTACTTTCAGCAAGGTTTTTAATGTTGCAATGATGGTTTTAATACTCGCGTCTCTTATTGCAGCTCCGTTTCTGCCCAAAGATCTTGAGCTTCCTGCTGTTGAGTTCGGACTTGTAATTCTTTCCATTAAGATATTTTACCTGCTTCACAACGAAGCAAAAGTAATACACTTCCAATTCTGGATGCTAAGCTCTCTTGAGTGGAGAATGAATGATACAGCAAAGAGATTATCAAGAATTGACGAGGATATTCATGAGATTGCAGAGCAGATAAGAAAAAACACAAAATAAAACTATCGGAGGAAATGATGAAGGAACGTATGTTAGAGAGATTTTTAAGATATGTGAAGATTGATACACAGTCGTCTGAAACAGCAGGCGATGCATATCCAAGTACTGAAAAACAGAAGAATCTTTTAAAACTTCTCGTTGATGAGCTTAAAGAACTTGGCCTGACAGATGTTTCTATGGATGAGTACGGGTATGTGTTCGGAACTCTTCCTGCAAATGTATCTGAAGATATAAAAACAATCGGCTTTATCTCACATGTTGATACTTCTCCCGAAGTATCGGGCGAGAACGTAAAACCTCAGATTCATAAAAACTATCAGGGCGAAGATATTGTTCTGCCCGGGGATAAAACACAGGTAATAAAATTTGATGAAAATCCACACCTTAAAGAACATATTGGACACAGTATAATTACTTCTGACGGTACGACTCTTCTCGGAGCAGATGATAAAGCAGGTATAGCAGAAATTATGACAATGCTTGAATATTTTTCAACTAATCCTGATGTTAAACACGGTACTATCAAAGTAGGGTTTACTCCTGATGAAGAGATTGGTGAAGGTACGAAGTATTTTAATGTTGAAAAATTCGGAGCTGATTTTGCATACACTGTTGACGGTGAAAGTCCCGGAGAAGTTGAAGATGAAACTTTTAACGCCTCTCTTGCGGAATTTGAGATTAAGGGTGTTAATGTACATCCCGGATATGCAAAGGATAAGATGGTCAACAGTATAAGGATAATAGGTGATATCATACACGAGATAAATTCTTATCCTGCTCCTGAAACTACTGAGAAAAAAGAGGGGTTTTTACATCCCTACGTGCTTTCCGGTTCTGTGGATGAATCTCATCTTAAGGTTTTAATAAGAGATTTTGAACTGAAAGGTATTGAGGAAAAGTCAAAGGTTTTAAATGATATCAGAAATAAAACAGCAGATAAGTATCCGGGAGCTGAAATAAATCTTACAATTAAAGAGCAGTATAAGAACATGAAGATAAAGCTTGACGAAGAGCCAAGAGTAATTGAGTATGCGGAAAAAGCTGTAAAAATGGCAGGGCTGGAGCCGCAGCGCCATGCAATAAGAGGCGGAACAGACGGTGCAAAACTCTGTTTTATGGGGCTTTTAACTCCGAATATCTTTACAGGAGGCCATAATTTTCACTCCCGTCTTGAATGGATTGCTCTTGAAGACATGGAAAAAGCAGTGGAAGTGCTTATAAATCTTGTAAAAATCTGGGCTGAAGAGAAGTAAATACAGTAATATACAAATTAAAGAGCCGTTCCTGTTAAGATTTCAGGCACGGCTCTTTTGTATCAGGCATCAGGAAAATCAAATCTCTCGCAACGCTCGAAGAGACCGCAAAGAAAAAATAAGGATAAAGGGGGAAGTGAATAGTGAATAGTGAAAAGTGAATAGTTTTTGGGTTGTGGATAATTTTCATTAATTTGAGATCGTTATTTAATTGTCAGAAATGTTGTTGTTAAGACAAAGAGAAAAAGGTATAAAGGGATAATGTATAGACAGGATGCCTCCTGCCTCATTCTCCGGCATCTGGAAATTATAATTCAACAAGCAATAGAGAATATCGAACTCCAAACACCGATTTTTGATTTCAGATATGTTTATCTGGAATTTTCTCAAATCTCAAATCGATATTCTGTTTTAATAATGTAGGGAACGCATATATGCGTTCCCTACGGAATAATTCTATATTGATGATGTTTACGTAGGGGCACAGCGCACTGTGCCTCTACAATTCGTGTTAATCCGTGTAACGAAGTCCGGCTTTTGACGGATTCGTGGATCAATATCCTGCTGCCTGGCCGTCTTTACGGGATTCAGAAGCTCCGAAATAGACCTTGTTTTTCAGATCCACTCTTATTGCCTGATACCCTCCGAAACTGCCTACATTGTATTGAATTCTGTGTCCCATTTTAACAAGTTCTCTTATTGTCTCATACGGAATTCCCTGTTCCAGATAAACAGTACCGCCATCTGTCATTACAGATCCCGTAGGCTGTGACGAGCCGCTGTGAAGAATCCTCGGTGCGTCTCCTGCTTCCTGAACATCCATTCCGAAATCAATCATGTTTATTACAATCTGTGCCTGTCCCTGAGGCTGGGTTGCTCCTCCCATTACTCCGAAGCTCATAAAAGGTTTTCCGTTTTTTGTGATAAAAGAGGGGATTATCGTATGAAAAGGCCTTTTATGAGGAGCATACGTGTTAAATTCTCCTTTTTTCAGAGTAAACAGTTCGCCTCTGTCCTGAAGTCCGAATCCAAGGCCAGGAGGGCAGATGCCTGAGCCCATTCCTCTGTAATTTGACTGAATAAGAGAGACCATGTTACCCTCATCGTCAGCAACTGTCAGATATATTGTATCCCCTTCTTTTCCAAAAGGATCCCCGTACGGAAGCATTCTTGAAGCTCTGTCCGGATTAATCAGTTTTCTCCGCTCTGCAGCATACTCTTTTGAAATAAGCTCTTTAACCGGAATTTTATTAAAATCCGGATCAGCGTAGAATTTTGCTCTGT
>QNDG01000061.1 GCA_003645915.1 Candidatus Zhuqueibacterota bacterium
CTATTATTAATGAAGCTGATAATGGTTTGAAAAATTACCGGGGTACAGTAGCGTATGCAAGAACCGGAGAAATTAACAGTGCAACTTCACAATTTTTTATTAATCTGATGGATAACCACCAGTTAGACTATAAAAACAGTACTGCTTCAGGATTCGGATACTGTGTATTCGGAGAAGTTATCAGCGGAATGGGTGTTGTGGATAAGATTGGTAAAGCAAAAACCGGAGTAAAAAACGGAATGCGTGATGTTCCTGTAAACCCGATTATTATTTTATCAAGCAGAGTAACAGGGGATGATGCGAGGAATCAGGTAAAATAAAATCTGTTTTTATCACCCCGGTATGTCATAAGTATTGGTTTTCGGACGTACCGGCTTTATTACTGATTTTTTAAGAAAAATAAAATACATAAAAGAATTAAATGTATTCTTCTGACTGGAGAGAATAAGGTAAGTTAAAAATTCGTCATTAGAATAAATTTCGGTGTAACGCTTTTGTCCGTTAATGTAAAAAAATTAATTTAAATTCGATTCGTTTTTAATAACAGATTTCCCTGTAAAGGAGGTTCTGTTTGGCATATATACTTGTAATGGAAGATGAGCGGATAATTCAAACAATTATCAAACGCTTTCTGGAAAGGGCAGGCCATGAAGTGGTAATTGCAGGAGACGGTGAAGAGGGGATTAAGCTTTACAAGGAAAGGCCTGCTGACCTTGTTCTCACAGATATTATTATGCCGAGAAAAGAAGGAATCGAAACTATACGCGAGCTAAAAAAGATGTCTCCTGATATTAAGATTATTGCCATGTCCGGTGGTGGTAAGATAGATTCACAGGACTATCTTGATCTTGCCGGCAAATTCGGTGTTAAAGCAACTTTTATAAAAGGTAGCGACTGGAGCAAACTTATACCGCTTGTAGACAAAGTTTTGTTAGAAGAATAATTTATCCCACCTGTCTTATTCTGGTAACTATAAATGGAGATTTAATGAAAAGAAAACCATTAAAGTTAAAATGTGTCAATTTTATTTTTCTTTCTCTTTTGTTCATTAATTTATACTCACAGACATCTAAACTGGAAATAATCCGGAATGCAATTAAAGAAAAAGGGGCTAAATGGCATGCACAGGAAAATTGGGTTACAAAGCTTCCTGAGAATAAGAGACAAAAACTTTATGGTTTTAACCGCTCTGAATTAAGATTATTAAAGGGTGTAAACCTGATTGTTCTACCCCCTGCAGATAATTTACCTGATTCCCTTGACTGGCGGAAAAATGGTGGTAATTGGGTTTCGCCTGTGAGGAATCAAGGTACCTGCGGAAGCTGCTGGGCGTTTTCTGCGGTGGCACAGGTTGAATCATGGTGGAAGATATTTAATAATAAATCATATATGGCAGCGGATTTTTCAGAGCAGTTACTTTTGTCTTCCGGCTCAGCAGGTTCATGCGGAGGAGGATCAGTAACAGCAGCGCTGAATTTTATTAAAGTAAACGGCATCCCTCCTGAATGGTGTATGACCTATCAGGCAACAGATACTATCCCTCTTGCTGATGCATGTGCTGACTGGAAAGAGCATGCAGTTAAAATTCCCGGATGGGGATTTATTTCCGGGCCTGATGCAAGCGTGGAAAACATTAAAAATGCTCTGATGTTTCACCCTGTTTCTGCTTCTTATACAATTTATGAAGACTTTAACTATTATTCAGGCGGTGTTTATGAACATGTTTGGGGAAAAGATAAAGGTGGACATGCTATTCTGATTGTAGGATGGAATGATGCGGATTCTGCCTGGATATGTAAGAACAGTTGGGGACAATATTGGGGTGAAAACGGTTACTTCAGAATAAAATGGGGTCAGTGTGGTATAGGTGAATATTCACCTTTTATATGGAATGGTACAAGTCTGCCAGGGGATATGGCCGTGCTTACTGATACTTTAAAGTTTGAATTAAGTCAGGGTGAGAGTGAAATAAAACAGCTGACAGTTCAGAATACAGGCTCAGAAGTGCTTGAATACAGCGCTGTTAAAAGTATGATTCCAGTTGTTTTTCATCCTGATACGTTTAATGCAAAGCAAGGCAGTTCATGGTGGTGTGGTGATGCTGATGTCGGAGGTTATAAAAATCACTGGCTGCAGTACCTTGATACACCTGTGATTGATTTAACCGGAACTTCAAATCCTGTGTTAAAGTTTGACGGATTCTGGAAGGTTGAAGATCCTGCAGGTACAGATCCTCCGTGGGATGGATGGGACGGTTGTAATGTATGGATATCAACAGACGGAGGAGAATCTTTTAATGTTATTAATCCGGTTAGTCCTGATTATACATGCCAGCATCTTTGGAGTTTCGGACATCCTGAACAGGGATGGAATATGGGAGAAAATATTGCAGGTTGGGCAGGATCAAGCAGCGGCTGGCTTGATGTGTCCTTTGATCTGTCGCAATATAAAAATGAGAGCCAGGTTGTAGTGCGCTGGGCATTTGCTTCTGATAAAGGATTTTCAACTCCTGATGATTCTTCAATGATAGGGTACTTTATAGATAATATCCGGATAGGAGATGAAAACAGTCCTGTTTTTATAAACAACGGAGATGATTTTGAAGAAATGAGTGCCAGCGGGTTTGGTTCTGATTCTGCTCCGTGGATAAGTATTGAGAATGGTGTTGGAAGAATAGAGAGCGGTGAGATATATAATGTCAATGTGTCTGTAGATACAAAAGAGCTTCAACCAGGTGATTATCTGGGACGGGTTGAATTCAGTACAAATTCTGATACTGAGCAGAACTTGTCTGTTCCGGTTAAATTAAAAGTGATTCCGGGGATCAGTTCCGGAGTTAACACAGATTTGAAAAATGTACCTGTAAGTATTGTTCTGGGACAGAATTATCCGAATCCTTTTAATTCTTCAACAATAATCAGTTACAGCATTAATGCTCAAGATCATTATCGAATGTTAATTTTTGATGTAAAGGGGAAGTTAGTCAGAAATTTGTTCAGCACCTATAAAAATTGTGGAAATTATACAATTAACTGGGACGGAAAAGATGATTTTGGAAAAAATGTAAGCTCCGGTCTCTATTTACTTGTGCTTAAAAGCAAAAGAACCATTAAAAGTATAAAAATGATGTATTTGAGGTGAGAAATTAAAATATAGTTGCATAATAAAAAAAAATTATTATCTTTAGAGGAGGTTTTCATGTATGACATATCTAAAATTAAAATGTAACAAGGTATTAGAATTTAATTTTGTACTTAAAATTTTCATGAAAGGAGGTGAAGAGAGTTTCTTTTGTTCTTTTTTTTGTATGATTTGAGGTGAAAAAAGGAGGTTGAAAAGATGAAAAAAACTGTTGCATTATTAGTAACCATGCTAATGGTTGTCTCATCACTCACTTTGTTTGCAGAGACAAGAGAGATTAGCGGTACTGTTGTTGATGCAAAAACCGGTGCACCGCTTATTAATGCCAATGTTATAATCCAGGGAGAGATGGCCGGTGCAGCAACAAATGTTGATGGGAAATTTTCTTTTACATTTGATGTAAAAGGGAATATTACGCTTGTTGTTAACTACATGGGATACAAAAAGAAGGTTATTAATCTGACCCCTTCTTCAAGAATGGTTAATCTTGCAATTGAGATGGAACCGGATGTATTCCAGGGTGAACAGGTTGTTGTAACAGGTATTGCTTCCAAAAGATCAAAATCAAGATCTGAGGTTGCAGTATCAAGAGTTAATGCAGTAAAATACACAGAAGAAGCATCCTATGATGACATCTCATCTTTGCTTAACGGTAAGGTAGCAGGTGTTCAGGTTAAGTCTGTTTCAGGAAATGTAGGCGGCGGTATCAGATTTGATATGCGTTCGAATGCAGGCCTGAACGGAAACGGCCAGCCTCTTGTTATTGTTGACGGTGTGAGAATTTCCACTGCTTCAATTACAGGATGGGGAGTAGGCGGACAGGATATGTCTGCTCTTGCGGACCTTAATCCTGATGATATTGAAAGTATTGATATTCTAAAAGGCCCTGCAGGCGCAGCTTCTTACGGAACAGATGGTTCCAATGGTGTAATTATCATTACAACCAAAAGAGGCAAAACTGGTACAGGAACTGGTAAACCAGTTGCAATAACATACAAATCTGTGTTCGGGTACAATACTCAGTCTTACAAATACACAGAAGACGATTTTGTCTCCTATAAGGATATTAATGCTGTTTTCCGCAACGGCGCAATCAGAGAAAATTCAATCAGCGCTTATGGCGGTGGAAATTTTGTTAAATACTATATAGGTCTAAGCAGCAGAGGCGAAGATGGATTAATGTACAACAATACTTTTAAACGTACTTCTCTTCGTGCAAATATTGATGCTTATCCTTCTGAGAAACTGACTTTAAGTGCGAGCACAAATTTTGTTTTTGGTGAGAACCAGAGACCGAATAATGATAACAATATTTTCGGTTTTCTCGGAAACACAATTCTTCTTCCTATTCCATACTTGTTCACAGACAGTGCATCTGTTTTTGGTCTTGAGACAGTTGCAAGAAACAACAGGTTTGTGGGCGGCTTAAATGTTCAGTATAAACCGATAAAGAATCTTGAGATCAACGGTAAAGCAGGCCTTGATGACAGTGATATAAGAGACGATAAAACATTTCCTACAAATCTTTACTATTCGTTTTATCCGCATGGATCCAGAAATATCTGGAATAGAATGTACAGGCGTTTTAACTATGAAGCAAATGTATCTTACTCGTATGAGCCTGTAAAAGGTCTGAAAATTAATTCTATTTTCGGTGTTCAGGCCCTTGATACAAAGTGGAGAACTTTTTACATACAGAAAAAAGATTTTCTTACAGAGCTCGTAACCAATATAGGAGCAGGAGCAACTCTTGAAGATGCAGACGAAGGTTTTGGTCATTCTCGTCAGGCTGGTATTTTCACTTCTCACCAGTTTGCTTATAACGATCAGTATTTTGCTACAGTTATGCTGAGAAAAGACTATGCTTCATCAATCGGTGAGAAAGCTCCAAGCATCTACTATCCCAGTGCAAGCGTTGCTGTAAGACTTGACAAGTATGATTTCTTCCCTAAATTTTTCAGCATTATGAAACTTCGTGCCTCATATGGTGAGAGTGGTCAGCTTCCGGGAACAGTTGCAGGAATTCCGTTATTGTGGCAGGCAGAGCAGTCAGGATGGGGAGCAGGCGCTACTCTGGCAAATATCGGAAATGAGAAAATTGAACCTGAAAGAGTTAAAGAATATGAAGTTGGTTTTGACGCTGAATTTCTGGGCAACTACTCAGTTGAGTTTTCATACTACAGACAGGTTGCTCAAAATTCCATTATTTCGTTCAGAAACGCTCCTTCAACAGGATTAACTGCAAGCTCAGTTCCTTTTAATGTTGGAGAGGCAAAAGGATGGGGACTTGAAGCTCTGTTGAACGGCCGTCCTGTAAATACACGCAACTTTACAGTTGATTTTACTTTGACAAGTTCATGGCAGGATAATGAAGTTGTTGATCTTGGCGGAGCACAGCCAATTTTTGACGGGTTTGACCTTAATGTATTTAAAGAGGGGCTTCCCAAGTATGCTTTTTATACTTACAAGGTAAATGGAGCTCTGTTTAATGAGGACGGAACATACGCAGGACCTGATGTTGATACTGCAAGGAGCTATATAGGAACTCCAATTCCCAAGTACAAAGGCTCTTTCTCTCTTGATTTTAAGATTTTCAAGCGTCTTAAAATAAGAGCTTTGTGCGACTGGGCAATGGGTCAGTCAGTATTTAACAATACAAGAGTTTTTGCTATTTATCTTGGCGAAGCATACGGATTTGGCGCCAATGATAAAAGATATCTTCAGTTGAAGGATATGCTTGGTTACGCAGATAATTATGAAGATATTGATGCTTTACAGCCAGGTACAGATGCTTACAAAGATGCAGCCAATGAGTTTGCAAAACTTGACCATAGATGGGATGCAAACTTTGTTGAACCTGCAGATTTCTTCAAATTAAGAGAAGTAAGCGTCAGTTATGGTATTACAGGACTTTTAAAGAAACTTTACAGTAATCTTCCAATCTCTGATCTGACCATTGGTGCTTCCGGAATGAACTTATTGACATTTACAAAGTATTCAGGAGCAGATCCTGAAGTAAACTTTGATGGTTCAAGAGGTATGTCAAGAGGTCAGGATTTTCTCACTTTGATGCACCCAAAGGTGTACAATGTGTGGCTTAAGATTACACTTTAAGGGAATGGAGGTCATGCAATGAAAAAACAATATTTAATTTTCAGCTTACTGCTTGCATTATTGACCTTAATGGCGGCCTGTGAGAAATTCTCAACATCAATCGATCCTTTGATTGACAGAGTTGAAGATTACAGACTGACCAGTGAGAGCCAGGTTGATTTTGTGATAAATGGTGTGCACACACGCTGGGCCAGCACGCTTGATGTGCTATCTGTAAGTGTTGGTCTTTTATCAGATGAATTCTATTTTGATTCAAGAGTGCCAAATGCAACGTTCCCGAGTTTTGCAGATATTGATGTAGGCGATATAACACTTGACAATAATTCAGTTGATGCAGTGTTTAATCCTCTCGGAGAACTCAGGTTTTTTGCTGATGATTTGATCAGAAGAGTTGGTGAAATTAACTTTGAAGATCAGGCACTTAAAAAGAAAGCTCTTTTCTGGGGTAATTTTTACGGTGGAGTTGCAAGATATATGTACGCAGCATTTTTTGGACTTAACCCTGCTGAAGGAGGCGGAGTTATAGACAATGGCCCGTTTATTCCTTCAGCAGACATGTATGCACAGGCTGCTGCAAAGTTAGATACAGCGCTTACATATACAGAGGATGCTTATTTAGCCAAGTTAGCCAATACAATGCTTGCACGCATCTATATCCTCCAGAATAAATATGCTGATGCATATACAGCAGCATCAAAAGGTCTTGTTGAGGGTGATGAGCCATATCAGGCTCTTTACACTCAGGTAGCTGACAATTATTTCTGGCAGCAGGCTGGTAACGGAAGAACTCAGTGTGTTCTTGATGAAAGATTTAAAGGCTATGTTGATGCTGATGCAAATGAAGCAGGCAGAGTAAAGATAGAGCAGTTTCTGGGAACAGATGGCACACCTTTTTACCGCCAGGCTAAATTCCCTGAGGCAGATTCGCCCATAGATTTTCTCACATGGCAGGAAAATAACCTTATTCTTGCCGAGTGTGCGCTTAACGGCCAGGCAGGTGATGCTGCAACTCTTATTAACTCAGTACGCGCATCTCATGGAATTGATCCTCTTGCTGATGTAACAATGAATGATCTTA
>QNDG01000062.1 GCA_003645915.1 Candidatus Zhuqueibacterota bacterium
CTGTATTCATTTTCATGGCAGTAAGGGAACGGGCCGTTGCCTGATATTTTTGGCGTGTATATCCGATCTCTCCCCAGCGGAACAGAGGCAGGCTGATTCCGGCATCCACCTGCCAGAAATTTCCGTCACCTGCAGGATCTCTGTCATTAATGTACCCTCCTGATATGCTGAGATGGGGAAGGCGGTCGGCATAAACAGCCTTTGTTTTAATATCTTCAGCTTTTATCATAAAAGAGTATTTTTGAACTGCAGGATGGTTTTCAAAACTGTTTCTATCAAGAGAAGGTACAGGCTCTGTGCATATTTTTTCAATGTCAACGGGCAGAAGATTGGGTTTTTCCGAAGTGTCATATCCTGTAAGCAGAGCGAGTTCCTGCCACGCATTTTCTATATCCATATTTTGTTTTTCTATCTGCTCCTGCAGAATTGATATTTCTGCTTGGGTTCTCAGGATGTCCAATTGAGTCTTATTCCCTGCTTTCCATAAAGCCTGAGCTACATCAAAATGATTTTTAAGCAGTGCAAGACGTTTTTGTAATAGTTCAAGACGACTTTGTTTTTGTAAAATCATAATATAAAGTTCAGCAGTTCTTTTAGTGATGCTCATAACAAGTTCTTTTTTTTGAGCTCTTTTGATAAATACATTCTGGAGATCTGCTTCCGGAGTTTTTAAAAGTAGGTTTCCCACTGCCCAGTCAATATTAATCAGGGATGATTCCTGATTAAAATTATAAGAATCAAGATAATGTCTGCCTGCAGTTAATGCCCCGGAAAAAAGAGGCATGGACAGGGATCTTTTTGCTTTAAAGGCTTTTTCCGCCGCAGTTTCTGCATGTTTGTTGGCCTCTATAAGATAAAAATTGTTTTTTGCACTCTGAATGCACTTGGAAAGAGTTATGTCGCGGGAAAGTGCCTGCTTTTGAAAAGTCAGAACTAATATAAAAAAAGACATTAATATCAATTTAACCTTCTTCATTATTAACCTTTCAAAAATGAAGTTAAAAAAGATTATCCGGGGCAAAAGAATCGGTTATAACCTCAAATCCCGCCCCGGATTTACTACAGGTTTTATTTATCAATTAATCATCTTCAGACCCGGATTCAGATTCCTCCTGGCTGATTTCAAAGTCATCAAAATATGTTACTGCATCTGCCTTTGTCCAAAGTCCTGCTTTTCCAGATGAGAAAGTTTCATCATAAACATCAAGATATAGTTTTCCGTTAAGCAAGCATTGAATGTGATTACCTATATTTTTTACTTTTATAGTATGCCATACTTTGCTGGGGATATCAAGTCTTGCTGAAGCCAGCTGCCTGCGGTTTCCATTTACCACTTTGTAAACCCTGAAGTTGCTCTCAAGAGGATTGGCTCTGCAAATGTAGTAGTTGTCAGCGTCCTGATATCTCCATACAGGCCCGCCTCCTTGATCTTCCTGTCCGTCAACAGCTTTAAATTTTAAACTTATCTCAGGATTTTCAAAATCCGTATTTTGCGCAACTGCGATGTTAAAATGATAACCGAAATTTTCTTTGCTTGTCTGGGCAAGCACGTTAGGTTTGCTTGGAGCCGTGGAATCCTTTAAAATCACCCATTTACCAAGATTGCCTTTTCCTGTTTTGAATGAAGCCCATCCGTCAGGAAGTTCGCCGGTTTCATCTCCGTCAAAAGTAAAAACCAATTCTTCCTTTTCTTCGTTCTTTTCTTTCAAAGATTCTTCTTTTTCCTGCTCTAATGTAGTTATTTCTTTATTGAGAATTTTTCCGGAAGAAGAAAGATCAAGTTCATATAAAGTATCATCGGTCCTGACCAGCACTTCAAAATGTTCCTTGCCGTCTTCGTTCTCAATTTTTACTTTAATTATTTTCCCTTCAGGGAAAGCTTGTTTAACAGATTGTTCCACTTTTAACGGTAATTTAGTGTCAGTCTTTTTCTGCTCGCTGCATGCTGTGAGCATAACAAGAAGAAACCCTGCTACTGTAACTGCAATTAATGATTTTTTTAACATAGTACACCTCCATGTAATTTTAAATTACAAACCGCCATACAAATTTTGATAGTATGGTAAAATCTTTCATTTCCAATTTTCCGCCGGATGTGTCAAGTATCTGATTAATTGCAAGATAAAAATCACTCCCGATTTTTGGTATCCAGTTCAGACGGAAATTTATAAGAATTTTATTGTCTTCGTTGTTCCACTGTCCGAAGAATGAAGTGAAAAGTTTTGTATTGAATGCGTACTGAGCTCTGCCTCCAATCTCATGAGTTCTGAAAGCACCTTCGGGGAATTTCAAATCATTATAGGAATAATCGCAGCTAAGGTTAAAATGCCGGTTGATGTTTGCAGTAAGTTCCACTGCTATTTCTGTTCTTGAGCCTGTATAAAAATCACCCCAGCTTGCCCCCATACCGGCCGATATTTTTCTTCCTCTGTAAGTGCCTCCCTGAAGTTCGTGTCTTGTGTACCAGTATCCTCCGATTGGCAGAACAACGCCGTCATTAATTTCAAACGGTTCATCAAGTCTGTCATAAAACCGCTGAATATTGTACTCCATGTATTCGCCGCTTTTTGTGGAGAACCCCAAAGGCCGCCATTCCATCCCGAGAGTTTCAAGCTCATTTGTGTCATCTGTAAAATAGGCATCCACGTCAATTGGTTTAACTTCCATTTTTCTTATCCATTTTATAAATGATGGCCTTGGATTGAACTGCAGCTCCGTGTAAAGAAATTTGTAATTTTTTCTTCTCAGAAATCCAATTTGGGGGTCAAAATTTTTCTGTACTCTTGTAAAAGCAAAATCATATTCAACTTTGTCATTATCACTGCTTAAATATACCGAATATGCCGTTGAATTTCCATTATTATTTGATCCTGTTTGCGATTGAGCAAATGATCCGCCTATGGAGAGATTTTTATCTCCGAACAGATGAGATGTTACATAATTTGCATCTACTCCGTAAACATAATTTGATCCTGCTGAAGAGTTTTTGGAAGTTACTATCATTCCAACATTTGACTGGCCTGCAATGTCCTGTTTAAGCCTGAGAACGGAAAAATTTGTGGAGGGATCTCCTGCTGCTGCGTCTGTCTGCATTGAGAGCATTCCTACATTGATTCTGCCGGTTTTCCCCATTAAACGTACTCCGCCGATAATCGGGATCTGGGAGCCGTTTTTAATTCCTATTCTGCGGGAATAAAAAACAGAAGGCATACCGCGGGCTCCAAAAGAAAAGGCTTCTTTCCCTTCAAGAAAAAAACTTCTTTTTTCAGGATAATAAATAGAGAATCGGCTGAGATTAATAACTGATCTGTCGGATTCTATCTGGGCAAAATCAGTGTTAGCTGTAAGGTTTAGCTTGAGATTAGAAGACATGAGATAATCAATATCACCTCCTATATGTGCAATACCGCTTATATTTTCGGATTCATGTTTTTCAACACCGGCTGTGATATAAGGTTTTATTTCAACAAGATGCCCGCTGGATATTCCTTCAATTCCGGCAAGAATACCTGCATGGGATACCTGCTCAAGGTAGTAGTTCCTTGACCATCCCTGCCAAAGAATCTGTTCGTGTTTTCTGCTTATATTCCGTTCAAAATTGACGCCCCATATCTGCTTGTCTGTTTCCTTGAATTTTAGTGTTGAAAATGGTATCTCAATTTCAACAAACCAGCCCTGATCAGTGATTTTGGCCTTTGCATCCCATACTCCGTTCCAGTCTCTGTTTCTGCCGCGGCCTTCGTCGGTTATCAGTTCATCATATCTGGCTCCGTTTGGGTTAACAATAAAATGGTAGCAGTTTCTCCGGTCATGATAAGTATCAATAACAATTTCGACATTATCTTCTCCGTGGCTGGAAAAATCTCTTTCCAGTTTATGTGCAACAATGTTTTGCGGCTGGCTGTCATAGCACCAGATACCGAGATACAGAGTCCTTTCAGTATAGACTGCTGCAACTTCTGTTTTTTCAGAAGCAGGTTCGCCTTCGTTTAATTCGCGCTGTGTAAAATTATTAATGCGTACTGCATTTGCCCAGCATGGTTCGTCAAGTCTGCCGTCAAGTTTTATCTTATTTTCAGTCCTGTAAGCTGTTAGTATGTTAGGTTTGGAAATTTGAGAAAAGGCCAGTTGTGTCTGTGCAATAAAAACAATTATCAGAATATTTATTATTTTTACTTTATACATGGAATCCCCTTTCAGTGCGAGAAAAGAATCAGCTTAATTGTTCAGTATAATTTATGTTTTAAAGATTAAAATTAGATTAAAAAGAGGATGGGAGTGAATAGGTTTTAGGGCGTGGGGAATTATTTTTAAATGGATGATTAGAAGAGAGGAGAAATTTTGAATATTGAATGTTGAATTCTGAATTAAAAAATAAGTGGATACTTTTTCACGGTACAAGTTGTGCCTGGGGCGGAAATAATTTCAAAAGTTTTTCTTTTGGTTTAGCTTTATCAAATATTGATTGTATTTATAGAGATACTGAGGTTGAGTCTCTCTACAGGCTCAGGCCAAAAAAAACAGATCAGTAATTTTTTATCATTTCGATTCTGTTTCAGACAGAATGGAAATCTTGTTTAATTTCTTTACTGCACGAAACGCGAGATAACCTGGACATCTTGTTTTTAGCCTTGGCCATACACCGCCGTTATAGGTAACAATGTATGCTTTCTCAGAATCCGCTTCTGTGGCAGTCCACCAGTAGATTACCATTGAATGCACATTCCAAAGGGGTGTTTCTTTGTCAGGAGTTATTTTATATTCGGCTTTTTTTGCAGTTTTATTCCAAACGCCTCCTGCGTTTTTACCGTGTCTTGCCATGGAGCGTACCGCTTCATCAACTGTAGGCAGACGCCAGATATTCAGTACGGAGTCTGTTACTGTTGTGCCGTCTTCTGACAGGTGTGAGCAGATCTCTTTTGCGTCGTACCATGTAACACCTTTTTCCGGCCAGCCCGGACCTTCAGGTGCCCACACAAGTGTAACACCGTTCCCTGTAACAATTCGTGCGTCAAAATTTCCGTCATTAACTCTTTCTGACACGCGGATTGCGTTTGGAATACTTGAAACAAGGATAATAAGAAGCGGAACACCGATTATAACTGCGTAAGCAAGCCTGCGGGGACGGGGTCTTCCGAACCAGTAAAAGAGACCAAGTATTGTAAAGGGGATTGTAATCATTACAACTGTAGTAAATGTAATACGGTTAAAGAAGAAGAAACAGAGATACAATCCGAAACCGATAAACAAACTCCCTCCCACACGGGGGAGCCGTAATGAGATTGAAGATAAAATTATAAATATCATTGTGAGGCTCAGATACTGAAGGAACATCAGGCCGATATTGCGGATAAACGATTCAAAGTACCAGCCTTCGTGAAAATTTTCCACACTGCCCCATAATGCCCATATTCCAGCAATAATTGTAGTAAGAATAACTGCTGTCCAGCCGAGACGGTTCTTTGTTTTTTCTGACACAATTTCTCCTGTTTTACTGCGGGTTAAAGAATTTTATTTCTATTTTATCTCTGAGTTCATTCTAACCTGAATAATTCATAAAAAAAGCTGTTTCATCCAATAATTAATTGTTTTATATTGAGTTATGGACACACAAGATAAAACAAACTTTGGAGAAACAGCCATGACACAAGATACGAAACAAATGATGATTTTTAAAGGCATTTTTAATAAAAAAGTTGTTGCTGATTTTAACGGTGGTGAACTCAGTTCTGATGCAGGACTGCTTTTAATAAGAGAATCTGAATCCCAAACTGGTATCATCAGTTGCATTGCAGATGTACTTGATGATAAAAGACACCCTGGTTATGTTAAGCACGAATTTGAGCAATTGTTAAGACAACGTGTTTACCAGATTGCTTCCGGTTATGAAGATGCAAATGATTCAAATGAATTGAGACATGATCCGATTTTTAAAATAGTGTGCAATAAATTAAACAGCCCACTTGCAAGTCAACCAACAATAAGTCGATTTGAGAACTCTATTTCCAGAAAGGATCTCTATCGTATTGCACAGGCCTTTGTGGATATATTTATCAGTTCTTATAAAAAGTCTCCCAAGGGCATTATTCTGGATCTGGACGACACAGCTGACCCGACACATGGCAATCAGCAATTAACATTATTTAACGCTTTTTATGGCAGTTATTGTTTTATGCCTATGCACATTTATGAAGGCAAGAGCGGTAAGTTGGTAACTACAATTTTACGAGCCGGCAAACGTCCTTCCGGGAAAGAGATTGTGATGATCCTGAAACGCATTGTCAAAAGAATCAGAGAAAGATGGCCTGGTGTTGGGATTATTATCAGAGGTGATTCTCATTATGGCTGCCCTGAAGTATATGACTTTTGCAATGAGCATAACCTCAAGTTTGTTTTAGGACTTACAGGTCATGCTCCTATGTTCAAAAAAGCGCAAAAAACAATTGATAAAGCCAAAGAGCTTTATTTTAAGAATAAAAAACCAATTAAAATATTCACTGAATTTTACTACAAAACAAATTCATGGTCTTCTACGCAAAGAGTGATTTGTAAAGCTGAATACAATGATAAGGGTCAAAATGTTCGTTTCATTGTGACTAATCTGAAAAATAATAATCGCAGAATGATCTATCAAACTATCTATTGCGGACGTGGGGCAATGGAACTAATGATTAAAGAACATAAAAATCATCTTCGTTCTGATAAAACATCATGTTCCAGTTTCAAGGCAAATCAGTTCAGGTTGTTTCTACACAGCATAGCCTATGTGATTCTGCATAATTTCAGGGAAACATGTTTGAGAAATACTCAATTTGCAAAAGCTCAGTTTGATACTATCAGACTGAAGATATTGAAACTCGGAGCAAGGGTTATCTATATATCAACAAAAATAAAAGTTCATCTCCCAACATCCTGTCCATATCAGGAAGAATTATACCGAATATGGCAAGCTTGTGTCACATGATAAATCAGCTCATCTTTATTCGTTTATATACTCATGGGAGTGGTACGTCTCGAAACGCTGATTTTGCGGAAAATAACACCTATACAATTTGTTTCTGAAATTTTCAATGAACAGATGTTGCAGAAACTATCAGTTATTTTAAATCAACTTGTATTATGGGCAGATTTTTTGTCTTTTTACAAGTTTATGAATTATTCAGGCTAAAAGGTTAAACCTGATGTTTTGAAAAAGTTCTTCATATGTCCAGCCGTGACGATTCTGCAAAATTAAAGCC
>QNDG01000063.1 GCA_003645915.1 Candidatus Zhuqueibacterota bacterium
ACTGGTTCTTACATTTATTATCAGTTGTTCCCAAAAGAAATCACAAAGTAACCTGCAGCCAGTCGGACATGAAATAAAATGGATTACTGACCTGGATTCCGCATTAACTCTTGCTGCAAACACAAACAAACCCATAATGATTGATTTCATGGCAGATTGGTGCCCGCCATGCAAAAGAATGGAAGATTCAACATTTTCCGATAAAAGAGTAATTGATAAAACAAAGTCATTTATAACAGTACGAATTAATGTTGATAAAAACCAGGATCTTGCAAATAAATACAACTCCAATGCAAACAAATACGGCGGAATTGGTATCCCCAACATGCTCTTCCTTGACAAAAATCAGAAAACAATCAAACACCCAATTGGTTTTCTTAATCCTGAAAACATGATTGCTTATATGGATTCAGTTCTGGACATTACCAAAAATAATAATATGGCAAAAACAAACGATAAATAAAAAAACTGTTGTAAAAAATTGATAATTAAGGGACTGCAAAGAACATGAAACACATCAGGATAATATTTATTTTTCTGTTTTTTTATTTGGTCTTTACATTTAATTGTAAAAAAGATCCGTCAAGTGTAACAACCGTACAGCATATTGAGGACATTACAGTAGAGCAGGCAAAGACCATTGTTGATTCTGACAAAAAAATTAAAATTCTGGATGTACGAACTTCTGCGGAATATTCTGACAGTCACATTCCCAATGCTTTTAATATTGATTTTTATTCCGATTCTTTTTCAACTGATGTTGACTCTCTTGACCATAACGCCAAATATCTTATTTACTGCAGATCTGGCAGCAGAAGCAAAAGTGCAACCAACATCATGGAGACAAAGGGATTTAAAACTCTTTACAATATGCTCGGTGGTTTTAATGAGTGGAAGAAAAAGGGATATCCTGTAGCATATTAATTGCGAGGAAAGTAAATGTCTGAGAACACAAAGCTTACAATACCGCGAATCATTAATATGAAGAGAGATGCAAAAAAAATTGCATGCCTTACTGCATATGATTTTGCATTTGCTTCTCTTCTGGACAAAGCCGGAACAGATATTATTCTGGTGGGGGATTCCGGAGCCATGGTACATGCCGGTTATAAAACAACTCTGCCTGTAACTGTTGAAGAAATGCTTTTCTTTACAAGATCTGTTGTACGTGGTGTAAACAGGGCTCTTGTAGTTTCAGACATGCCTTTTCTTTCATACCAAACAGGCAAAAACGAAGCAATAAAGAACAGCGGTCTTTTTTTAAAACACGGCGGTGCAGATGCTGTTAAACTGGAAGGCGGCGAACATATTGCAGAAACCATTCACAGTATTGTGCAGTGTGGGATTCCTGTAATGGGACATCTCGGTCTTACTCCCCAGTCAGTTAAACAATTAGGCGGTTACGGTTTGCAGGGTAAAAATAAAAGTGACGCTGACAGGATTAAAAGAGATGCAGTAATTCTTCAGGAAGCAGGTGTTTTTTCTATTGTTCTCGAAAAAATCCCTGCTTCACTGGCAGAGGAAATAACTCAGATACTGGACATTCCAACAATAGGTATTGGAGCAGGCCCCGGTTGTGACGGACAAATTCTGGTTACGCATGATCTTCTGGGGCTCTTTGAATCCTTTAAACCGAAATTTGTAAGGCAATATGCCAATCTCTCTGAAATTATCACAAAAGCAGTCTCAAGTTACTGCACTGATGTAAAAAATTTAACTTTTCCTGATAAAAAGGAGAGTTTCTAATGGAAGACACACTCTATTTTTTTCTTGCAGGTATAGCCTCTTTTGCAGCAAAGCTTTTTACAATAAGACAGAAAGAATGGATTAAATTTGTTTCAATCACAATGTTTCCGGTTATTCTTCTTATCTTAACGCACATTTCTCTTTACAAATTTATACCGGACACTATTTTCTTTCCTCCTTTTGCCATTGGACTTTTTGCCTTTATCACTGCAGTTCTTCTTTATTTCTCAGACAAGTCAGGATTTATCTCCAAACCGGGTATAAAGTATTTTGCAACCTTCTTTTTAGGGTTTGTTGCTTTTGGAATCGGTTATGGAATAAGCGCTGTCTTTTATCTAATTAAATCTATCCCCGCAGAGAGCGTACAGGAAAATCATTCAAGAATTATGTACTTTTTTCTTGCCGGGTTCTTAATGGTTTTTGGCTTTATTTTTCCTCTTAGGTTTTTCCGTAAAAAATAGCCGTTACAAGTAGCTGCACCAACATTGCAGGGAATTACGATGAACAGGACGGCCGGTAAAGAAAAAACACATGATAAAAATCTGAAACATAGCCAACTCCAATTCCAAGATTAGTATACAGGATAATAACTCCTAAAATATAGAAAACCTGAATATAACTTGTTTTGTTATTTAAGCCTGAATTTTAAAATCCAGACAGTACCTTTTTGAGCTCTTCTACTACGTTTCAGCTCTCCTTCTAACTGGTCCTGAGCAAGCAATTCGGCTACATATAATCCGTTAAACGATCTTTCTGACTTCACAGATTCTTCTTCTATGCCGATCCCATTATCTTTGACTCTTAAAGACAGTATATTTTCTTCCGAAAGCCCAAGTACAATTTGGGCTTCTTTACCGGAAATATTTTTATTTGGAAATGCATGCTCAAAAATATTTGAAACCAATTCCAGCAGAATCAATCCAAGAGGCACTGCTTTATCAATGTTAATTGTAAGATTTTTAATATCAGTCCTGAATATAAAATTAACATCTCTTTTGCCATACCATTTAGTTATTTCGTTTTTAACATTTTGTATGTACTCAACAAGGTTAATCTCCGACAAAACAGGAGAATAGTACAACTGATTATAAATCATTGACATTATACGTATTCTGTTTTTTAATTTCTCCATCCTGTTTTTTGCTGAGCAATTTTCAACATTTCTAAGCTCTAAGCTGATAAGACTACTCATGAATTGAAGGTTATTGTTCACCCTGTGGTGAATTTCCTGCAGCATCACTTCTTTTTCCTGTATGTCCTGCTTTATCCTTGCCTCTGCATTCTTCTTTTCAGTTATATCGCTTCGTAAAATTACAATATCCTCAATACCGCCCCTTTTATTAAAAACAGGAGCTCCGAATATATCCCACACCTGACCGTTTTTTCTCAAATCTCCGCTTTCTCCCCTGTATTCTGAGAAAGTACTCATAATATTTTCAACGGGACATGGCATATCATACATATGACAAGGAGAATCAAGCCCGTAAATTACGCTGTAACAAGGCTTACCTTTAAGGCTCCCGTCAACAGAAAAATGATTCCTGAACTTGTCATTCACTTTTACAATCTGGTACTTTCTGTCTAATACCAGTACTTCAGCATTTATGCTGCTGAATATCTTCTCGAGAAATTTCTTTGAAATTTCCGCCTCATTCTTCGAGTTAACCAGAAAGGATATGTCTTTTCCGTATGATAATATGTACTTTGTGTCCCCATTTACGTCAGGAATTATTACATTTGAGAATTCGATAAAAATAGTATTTTTTGTTTCAGTCTTTAATTGAACAGTCATTACTGGCACATTAAATCCTGTTGACATCTTATTAAAAGCACTTTTTATTATATCTATAGAATCAAAATGTGCAAAATCTGTTAATAATTTACCGAGAACCTTAGACTGTAAATAGCCTGTTATTCTGGAAAACCCTCTGTTGACATATGCTATTTTCCCATCAGCGTGAAAAACAACCAAAACTACATCCAAATTTTCAGCCAGCCGGGACATAGCTTCATATTCACTCATATCATAAGGAAAATTTTCACTAATTACAGGCTTGTTTCTGGAGACAATCTTCTTAAAATACGACCCAAAAACTTCCATATGATCATTATCAACAATTAAACTAAAACGATCCTCTATAGAAGCCAGTTTTTTAATATCACTTGTTTTCTCTTTCAGCAAAATAGCCGGTTTCTTGGAGCCTTTTTCCTGCAAAAAATCCAGAATCATAATCAATTCCGGTGATTCCGAAATTAAATAAAGAGACACATTTTCATGAGGAATATTGTTTAGTTCCTGAAAAGAAGTACAAAGGATTAAAGTTGTTTTAAATTCCGGATAATTTAAATAGCTCTCTACAGAGGACAGATACTTATACATAGGATCATAAAGAATGATCCGGTATCTGGATTTATAAGACATAATTTTTCCCCTTTTTTGGGATTCCTTATAACCGCTCTGAAAAAGCTGTTTCGGATTTAATTCTCAGGAACTAACATCAGAATCACCTGTCCCGGATATTAAATCATTTTTTATCCGGAAGATGCACAACATGCTGAGGGAACGGGATTTCTATATTATTTTCTTCAAATGCCCTGTATATTGCGATTCGTATTTCCTCTGCAACCGGAAACTGTCTGTCCCATTTTGCGACTCTGCATGTAACCTTAAAATCAAGAGACGAATCGCCGAAATTAATAAAATATGCCGCAGGTTCCGGAAAATCGAGAACCTCAGGATGAGCCTTGCACACATCCACCAGGATATTTTTAACTTTGTCAATATCACTGCCATATGCAGCGCCTACTTCCACGGCAACGCGGATTTGAGCATTGGGATAAGAAAGATTCGTAACTTTCTCATTAATTATCTGCTGATTGGGCACAATAACAAGTGTATTATCAAATGTCTTTATTTTCGTGCTTCTTAATCCGATATCGTGTACATCTCCGATAATACCGCTTTCAAGTTTGATTCTGTCATTAATTCTGAAAGGCCGGTCTGTTATAATCAAAAATCCTGAGATCATGTTTGCAAGTGTATCTTTTGCTGCAAGTGCGATAGCAAGAGAGCCAACTCCGAGAGAAACTATTATTGAACTTATATCCTGATGAAAATGATTTAAAATTGTTACTACAGCGCTTGTGTAAGTTACAATAATAATCAATCTTCTTAATAAAGGGCCGAAATCATCACGTAATTTTGATTGAAGCTCTCCTCCTGCTTTATTACTGTACCACAAATACAGTACCTGTAAAATGGAATTTACCATTCTTGCAATTGCAAGCACAAGGAAAATATACAGAAAGCTGTTCAGATACTTGTAAAAAACATCTCCGAAGACAGAATTCAAACTGAGAAAGAAAAAATAAATACCGGCAATGATAATCCCGCTTCTTGCTGTTCGCTCTATAATTGCAATTATCTTATCGTCAACTTCATTTTTTGTTCTTGCAGCTACTTTTTTATGAAAGAATTTTGAAACAATTTTAATAAGTCTTAAAAAAATAAAGGCCGCAACTATCACTGCAACAGATAACACAAGATCTTTTAACAGATCATTATTGACAATCGTATTAATGATATCCTTCACAGGAGTCCTCCCCATGAAAAAGGTTTATAAAAATTTAATTATCTTACACCTGTTAAAACAGTTAAAAAAAGTCTGACTATAGGAAATAAAATCACATTAAAAATACCGAGTAAAAGAAGTAAAAAAATAATCAGGAATCCGTATCTTTCTATCTGCATATATTTAACAGCAACATCATCCGGTAAAAAACTCATTACAATTCTTGATCCGTCCAGAGGGGGAATTGGAATAAGATTAAATACCGCAAGAACAAGGTTAATGTAAACACTGAAAAAAGCCATGTATGATAAAACATTCGAAGGACCGAAAATTCCCGTTGAGATACGAAATATCAGACCGGAAATTATAGCAAGGAAGATATTGCTTACAGGTCCTGCAAGTCCAACAAACCCCATGTCTTTTTTAATATCCTTAAGTCTGAACGGGTTAACCGGAACAGGTTTAGCCCATCCAAACAGCACCGGTGCTCCTGTAATAACTAAAAACAGAGGAAAAACTATTGTACCGAAGATATCTATATGAGGTATGGGGTTAAGAGTAAGTCTGCCTGCATCCCTTGCAGTTGTATCGCCTTTTAAAAGCGCTGCTTTGCCATGAGCAACTTCATGAAAAACAATAGAAAAAAGAAGTACAACAATCTGAGGTATTGCTTTTATCATATTAAATTCTCCGGTTTCTTTGGTCTTTTATTTTTCCTGTTTTTTTCGGAGCTTCTCTCCGGATTTTCTTTTGCTGCGTATATACCATGTTGCGAGTTTGCTTTTCTTAATTCCGAAAACAACATCTTCCAGTCCTCTGTACAAAGCATTATCATTAATCAACATAGCTGCACTGCTGTTACCAGTATCAATCTTTGCGCTTATATTTGCAATAGAAGATACAAGCCGGTCAAGGTCAGCAGATACCTTTTCGCCGTACTTTTCATCATTAACAAATTTACCAAACAGAGTTTTTTTACTCTGTAGGTTTTTACTGAGTTTTTTTAAGTTTTCCGCTGCAATAGTTAAATTTTCCACAGCTCTGTGAACCTTTAAGGAATCACTCATCAATGCGCCAAAAGCCCCTTCTCCTTTCTCTGTTCTGCTCAACAGCACAGCAAGAGAATTTGAAGCGTTGTTTAAATTATCAACAAGTTTTTGCAGTTGTGATTCGTCATTTAAAATCATACCAAGAGCGCCGTCGCCTTTGGAGATTTTTTTCATAACATTTTTTATATCCAGCATTACATCCGATGTAGAGCTGAGTATAGAATTTATTCCCGCTTTATCTCCTGCAGGGATCTCTCCTCCATCCGGTATCTGCGGCTGGTCAAAACTGCCCATTGTAAGCTCAACCACTTTACCGTAAACTATACTGGCAGAAGCAACAGTAGCTCTGGTATCTGCTCTTACCCTCTTTGCAGCGTCCGAAGAGACTTCAAGCACTACTTTAATTTTCATTGTCCGCAGATCTTCAGGAAAACTTATATCAATAACATTCCCCACTTCAACTCCTGTTAAAAGAACAGGATCTCCTTTGTACAACCCGTTTGTTGAATTAAAATATACAACATATCTCACCTTTTTACCAAACAGGTCACCGGACCCGCCTACGGAAAAAACAGCACCAACTATTATCACAAGGCCAAGCGTTATAAGAATACCAACCCTCACCTCTTTTTTGTGATCTCTTTTTTGTTTCATTTTTCTCTTATTATCCTCTTAAAAATTCTTTAACTATATGATCTCCGGATTTACGGATTTCATCCGGTGTTCCCACAAATTTTATTCTTCCTCTGTATAAAAATGCAATTCTGTCAGCAACTGTTATAGCGCTCTGAATATTATGAGTAACAATAACAGA
>QNDG01000064.1 GCA_003645915.1 Candidatus Zhuqueibacterota bacterium
AAGGAAAAGATAAAAATGCTGCTCCCGCGCTGATCCTTTTTATAAATTCCCGTCTGTTCAAATACTTTTACTCCGGTTAGTGTTCCCTGGTCATGTTTTCCTCATCATCCGCTTTCATCAATAAATGCTTAAGTATCATAACCAAGTATCTCGGATAACTTCTTCTGTCCTTTAAAATCCCGTAATTATTTTTTGAGTAATAAAACGCTCCGTTTTTACTCTGCTGTGACAAAAGAAACCGGTATGCTTTTTCGTAAAGTCCTGAATAATCCGCAATTCCCAGTTTTTGGGCTGTGCAGAGCGCAGCTCCGATAGCACCTGTGTAGTACGGCACAACAGGTTTTGATTTAAAACAGTTGTAATTACAATGACCGTCAATATCAACTCCGCCGGAAAGAAAATCTGCCATTTTGCTCATAATCCTGAACACATCACTGTTTTTTGTTGATTGATAAAAGGATGCAAGGTCCATAAGCTGAAAACTGTTGTACTGAAAACAGAGGAAGTGTTCTCTTCCGGGGATTTCGTCAGTTGCAAAAGCGTACGGCAGCTCTCCGTTTTCTTTTTGTGTATATCCGATAAATTTTATCATCTCTTCAGAATATACAAGATGCTCCTGAAGCCCTGTAACATCAAACAGTTCCGCAAGAAAAGCAAGAGCCAGAGTTGCATTATTCGGTACAAGTCTTCCGTTAATCCCGGCAAAATAGTTGATTGCAAGGGAATCCCTGTACTTTAGAAATCCCGCTCTTGTTATTAAAAATTTATGCCATTTCAGAGCTCCTGCCAGATATTTCTCATCTTTTAAAAGAGTGTGGGCTTTTAAAAGGGCCCTGGCTCCGTAATTACCTTCTACTGTTGCAACTCTTCCTTTCCATTCAGGCAGAGGATACAGCCAGAATCCTTTCTCTGACTGCCGGGATAATATTCTGTCTGCAGTTAACTTTATTATTTTCAGATATTTATCGTCATGTAAAATCTGATACATAAGAGCATTATCAAAAACCCAGTATCCCTGACACTGAAGAAAATAATAGTTGTCATTATACGGGATAAACGGAGTATAGCTTTTTACAAAACGCCACAATCTGAAATTGAACCTCAATCCCGGATCAGGACCGATTAATCCGGAACCATCCCAGTGACGGTCTAAAATATATTTGTAAAGTTTTTCTGCAGATTTGATTAATTCAGTCATTTTTTCTTTCTTATTTTTTTATAAATATTAATTATTTTCTTAGCTATTTCAGACTCCTCAAGATGACTTATGTGCTGTCTGCCGTTTGTTCTTTTTGAATCTCTCAGGATAATTTCAAGTTTACGGCTTATATCAACTGCATCTCTCTTTACTGTAAAACATCCTTTACATCCATGAACAATTTCTGCAGCATCACCTGCAGGTACAGTTACCACAGGCAGATTACAGGCCATTGCTTCTTTAACAACATTGGGCGATCCTTCCCACAGAGAGGTTAAAACCATTGCATCGCATGCATTCATATACAAAGGTACAACCTCGTGCGGTTTTCCGTAAAGAATTACAAGCTCAACATCAATCCCCTTTTTCTGTAAAATCTCAATTGCTTTTTCCGCAACAGGATACCCCTTTCTGACCCAGGACGGATTTGAGGGGAAAAGCACATATTTTTTTTGAAAATCCAGACCGCACTTTTCTCTTGCCTGTTTTCTGAGTATTGGCCTGAATTTTTCAAAATTTACACCGTTGGGAATAACAAAAACATTATGTTTCCTCGGCAGTTTTTCCTTCATCTCTTTTGATTTGACAATTACTGCAGGCACAATAAGAGATAAAATTCTTCCTGCGGGCAAAAACAGTTTTGAAGTAAAATTAACTTTTCCTTTTTTGTTGGGATTACCGAGAACATCTCCGCCGCAGAATGAAACCAGAACAGGAAGGTTCCACTGTAAAAACGAAATAATTCCGCTGTAACTGTAATGTGCGTGTATCAGATCAAAGGACTTGTCAAATGATTTTCTGAAAACCTGCCACCATGCCCACGGGTATTTTTTTATTCCCCTTTTTTCATTTATGTTTATTATCTCCATATCAATACCGAGCTTTCTTATGGAATCCATCTGGCTCTTGACAAATGCGCCGGCATGAATCTGGTCATCAGTAGGATACATATTTGTAACAACAAGGACTTTCATATAAATCACTCTTTTACTGTTAAAACGTCAACCGGATACTGAGACGGATCTTTTATTCTGTCAAAAAACAGCGATTTTATTGTGTAATACAGAATCACGCTTCTTTTTACAAAGCTCAGCAATGTGCGTTTTACACTTTTTTTCTTAATTGAAATCAATGCAAACATTAATCCTGTAATACCCGCAAATAGAACAAAGACATCATATCTTTTAAAAACAAGAGATAAAAAAGTCAAAACAATTACACCAGACAATAAAAGTCCGAAACTGATAATGAACCCCATTCTCTCACGCATGTATTGCAGCGCGGTTCCGTTTGTTCCGCATAGTTTTAAAGTGCTTCCCATTGAATATAAACCCGAACGTCCTCTTCTGAATATTTCCCTTATACTTTCTCTTACAGGCGCGTATGTAATTGCCATAGGAACTGTTGTTCTGAAAAGAGAGTAACCCTCTTTTCGTACTCTGAGAGAAAGTTCAAGTTCCGGTGTTGCTTTGATAAAAGGATTAAAAGTACCTGCTTTTTCCAGAACAGATCTTTTATAAACTGCAATGCCGCCAAAGACCTTAACTTCTCCTGTTTTTACTGTATTGTATCTGTTCTTTTTCATACCGGAGAATCTTCCGTGTTCATCAATAAATATTTCATGTACAATACCTGCAACACCGCCTGCTTCGCTGTTCTTCTCAAGAAAATCAATAGCTTTTTCCGGCCAGTCTTTAAAAATCAGTGTATCACCGTCAACAAAAAACACATATTTGCCGCTTGTATTAACAAAGCCCAGGTATCTTCCTGCAGACGAGGTTAACGGCCAATCAGGTTTAAGCTGAATTATTCGTACAGGATATTTTTTTACAATTTCAACACTTCGGTCTGTTGATGCTGAGTCAACATAAATAATCTCGCATGCATCAATCTTTGAAACTGCTTTTAAAACAGACAGAAGGCATTTCTCAATATGCCTTTCTTCATTCTTTCCTATGATAACTACCGAAAGATTCACTTTTCCGGCCTCCTGCCCAAAATTACAGACAAAACAGGAACCTGATCCGGTTTTACAGCTTTAAAAAGTATTGCAGAAACAAGATAAACTGCTGCGGCAGCAATTATCATGGCAATAACATTAAAATCAGGAGACAGGATTAAAAATAATCCCATTACAAGAGCTGCTGCAAAAGTCCGCACAAAAATCTGTAAGAACTTTATTGTAAAAAAGTTTTTGTGAATAAATAAATATCTGTAAACAGCGCCTGCTGCAGATGAACATATTACTGCTGCTGCAGCACCCCACAGTCCGGTCAGAGGAATTAAAATAAATGCAAAACTTATCCTTATGCTCATATTAATAATAATGCCGTAAAAATCAATTTTCTGATTATTGCTTCCAATAAGAATTGCAGAAAGAACCATTGAAATTCCGTAAAAATTCAAAATCCATATTAAATATCTGAACAGAGGAGCAGACATTAAAAATTTATCGGAAAAAAGAAAAACAATGAGGTCAGTTGATAATATTGTTCCTCCTATCGACACAGGTATAGTCAGTAAAAACAAATATTTAAGCGACTTTATTGTAAATTTTCTCAAATCATCAATTGAACTTTTATATGATCTTGCAGCAACAGGCTGAAGCGCTGCTTTATAGCTTTGCAGCACTAATCTTACAAATCCTACAAGACGCATTGCCACGCTGTAAAATCCTACAAGCTCCATTCCGAGAAGAAGAGAAAGTATTATAATTGTAATATTCCCTGAAAATGCATTAAATATCTGAGCCCCTGCAAATATCGGAAGCGTTTTAAATATTGCCTTAGTCTCAGATTTGTCAGGTTTTAAATCTAAAGTGCGTATCTTTATTTTCCCTACTGTTAAATTAATTAACAATCTTATACATGAAGAAATAAAAAACACAAAACTAAGGTAAACAAGGCCGTGCCCCGAATAGAGAACCAGAATACTTAAAACAAGTTTAAAAATATTCTCAGTAAAGATTCCGATAAATCCGAACTCTGTTTTTTCCAGCCCTATAAAAAGAGCCTGAAACAGTAAATTTACCGTTGTAATTATAAGAGTCCCTGACATAATTATTGAAGAAATTCTCACAACTTCCGGGTAATCCACTATCCAGGCAAAGAGAATCATTATAAATGACATTATAAAAGATGAAATAAGTCCTATCAAAGCACCGCTGGTCAGCATTGAACCAGCTCTGGAATGATCTTTTGCAGTTTCCCTGATAATAACAGGTTCCAGCCCCATAGTTGCTATTTTCTGAAAGAGCCAGTAAAGTGAAAGAATTACAGCCCACTCTCCCATTCCTTTTGGGCCCAGACTGCGCGTAATAATAAGAACCAGAGCAAAAGATGTTATCATTCTGACAATAGTGCCTGCCAGAACAATTGAAGTATTTTTCATCAGATTTGATATTAATTTCATAACAATTAATTTCTGATTAATTTTCGCTGTTCAGTTTATTTTCATCTCTGCTTATAATCCCTGCTGCTGTACCTAAAAGCACCCAGAGAGAATAAACATTAGAACTTCCGAGACTTGTATTTTCAACCATACCCTGTATAAAAAATCCTGCAGAACCTGCTATTATTCCCAGTACAATCCACCCTGTTCTGTCTCTGTGTTTTTTAGAATACTTTACTCCATCAAAAATTATCATAAAAACAAAGCACAAAAAGAAAAACAGACCAGGCAGCCCTGTTTCCGCAGCAAACTGAAGAAGAAAATTATGCACAGGCACAGGATAATAATGAGTTATCTTATCAACACCAAAATCGTAATTTTGATGGACAAGAGTGTAATTGTTCAACCCCACACCAAAAACCGGATTAGCTCTGATTATTGCAAAAGCGATCTCCATCAAAGGTATTCTTACATATGCTGAGTTTTTATCATTTTCCGTTAAACGGTCTTTAACCGGATTATCAGTAGTGATTATCAATAAAAACAGAGAAGAAATTATCATTAAGACTAAGATAACTGTAAGAATTTTTTTTAAAACAGAAGCGGTTTTTAGATAGTACATTAAAACAATGAATGCGCCTATTAGAAATCCTGCCCAACCCCCTCTTGAAAAAGTTGAAATCAGGATTCCTATTCCTCCCACAGTAAGCAGAAAACTGAAAAACCTTGGGAAACTTTTTATTTTATAAAATGTTAAAGCAAGTGCAAGGGGAAGAATAACATCTAAGTACCATGCCAGACCGTTTGCACCACCGAAAGTTCCTCCTGCTCTGTAGTATTTTTCAGCCTGAACAACGGAAATTTCCGTACCGCTTAATCCAAGTATGGGAATGTTCAGGGATCCTGTAATCAGCTCTATTACCACAAAAAAGATCTCTATTCCAAGCCCGATCATTATAAAAATTATAACAAATTTATAATTATTTTCTTTACTACAGTAATTTGCCAAAAAAAGGAAAACAACACATGCCTTTACTATCTCAATCAGTTCGTAAAACGAATAATTGTACGAAACCGCTCTGCTCATAGACAGAACAGACATTACAATTAATCCCAGAAGAGGTATTGTATATTTTGGGAAAAGCTTAATATTGATTCTTCGCTTATTGACTGCCTCAATAAAAAGGATAAACAGGATTAACATAAGAGTAATATCGTGCATGGAAATGACAAACCCTTTTGCCCCACCCTGATGAAGAGGATGTACATTAATTGTTTTATCAATAATCAGAACCATTGATAAGACAAGTATTGCTACCAGTATTTTTTTTGCATGATTATGCCAGGTTAACAAAAGAGGAGTAATTGCCACAAAAAAGGCCACTCCTGCATACAATCCGGGGAAATAACCCAGGAGCGTAAATGTGATTACAACACCGAACATAATTCCTGATAAGCCGAAAATAACAATCTGGAATTTTTGATCCGATATGTGTGGTTTATGCAGAACCATTTGTCAGACTTAGCCTTTTATAAAATTTTCTGTAAAATCTCTTATTGTCATAAATTCAACACCTGTTCGGGACTTCATGTGTTCAAACAACAGTCTGTTCAGTTCAAATCTTTTCCGGACATTCTGTTCAAAAATAACGGGTGATCTTCTTAATGCCAGTCCTTCCACTTTAACAGAATACTGCTCCTCTCTTACTCTTTCTTTTGGTGCAAACTCAGCAGGATGAAAAAGATAAACAACCGGTTTTCCGGTAAGCAGAGATTCTCTGTACAGAAAATCAAAAAACAGTTTCATCCAGTTCAGTCCGAATGAATAAAGTGCTCCTGAAACAAAGGGCAGAATCAAAGCAGAAACAGGAACCACAAGCAGATTCATATCTCCCCTTTTATACGGGCTCTCCGGATTAGGATGATAAGGAATTCTCGGCGCTCTTATCCATCCTGGATTTATCAGGTTTGAACTTATAAAATCCAGCCTTTGAGAACAGACCGAGGAATCTGAGCTGTATCCGAGATCAACAAGAATTTTCTGTGTGATACTTGATGTTTTAACTCTCGGGCCCCTGAAAGAGACAATATCTGTTCCTGTACTTTTTTTCAATATTGACGTAGCCTTTGTCAGCATATCACGCTGCAAGCCGCTGCTCATTGAAGAATACTCTTCATTCTGACCATGAGTTAATCCGTGGCACCCGACCTCATGTCCGGACTTAACAATCCGGTTAAACACAGAAGAGTAATCTTTTGCTGTTTCTGCAACCCAGAAAAAAGTCGCCTTTATACCTGTTTGATCAAAAAGGTCAAGGCTCCTTTTAACAGCTTTTCTTTTCTCTTGTGCCGAAGCTTCCGGTGTCGGGTCTATATCGCATGTAATGCATACGGGAACACGCTTTCTCATCAACTTACTCCTCTGATCCGGATTCCGGTACCGGGAATTTTTTTATTTTTACAGCAGGCACTCCTCCCACAAGAGTGTAAGGCGGAACATTTCTTGTTACTACGGATCCTGCTGCAACTGCGGAATTTTTCCCTATTGTCACGCCTCCGAGTATTGTAACCCTTGCACCTATCCATACT
>QNDG01000065.1 GCA_003645915.1 Candidatus Zhuqueibacterota bacterium
ATAAATATAAAAATCTAAGGAATAAAATATATAAGGATATATTATGATTAGTTTTATAGAGCCCTTGTATAAATCTACTGATGCTATTAAATTTGGTTGGAATCGGGAAAGTGGTGCGATTTCATATAATATATATGTGGGTAAGGTTGAGTCACCGCTTACTTTATTGATGTCAAATATTTCTGATGTTCCAAGTGAACAGGCTATTGCCAGAGGAAAAGTATATTATGAAGTTGCCATAGTTGATGTTCGTACTGCTTTGTCTCTTGCAACCACAGTGAATTTTTCAAATACTGTATTCTTTTTTGCAATAACCTATGTTAATTCTGTAGGAGTAGAGAGTAGCCTCTCTGATTCTACAGTAGTTAAAGTTCCACCAGTGGGTATTATTTCAAAACCTATGAAAGATGATCCAACAATACGAAGACATCCTTTTGTTTTCAGTGATGGATTACAGCGTTGGGTAAAACAAATTGGTTCTTCTTCTGGAGCTATGGTTGTTGATACTTCGGATTATTATAAAACTAATATAACAACTGAATATACATATGATGGGACGAATCTTAAGACAACCTTATCATATTTAAGTGATGCGACTACCGGTTCTCCTGCTAAGTTAACTACATACACATATTCCGGGAGTCAACTCATTAAGATGGAAATAACAGATACTACAGCAACAATTTAAATAAGATAAGATGTTTAAAAATATACAGATAGGAATCTAATAATCTTTTAATTCAGTCAAATTTATTTTGGAGGATAAATATTATGGCTATTCCGACAGTGATAGTTAATTATGATGGGACCAATTACGGAAGAGTTTATCTTCGTGATATAGGTCAACGTAATCAGTTAGGCGGTGGAAAGGGCATTTATACTATTGGTCAGGATCAATATTTAAGTTATGGTCAAGATGCAACTTTTATTGCTACTAGTGATGTATATATGAGTGCTAATTCCGGTGTGATTAAAAGCATGGAAGATAAGGGCGCTTTTACGGTTACTGCCTAAAAATTATAGAGTGCCCCTCGATGCTTAATGATGGTAACATTGAGGTGCTCTTGAAAACTTACGGCTTTAGCCGTGAGAACAGTCATATTAATATTCCTGTGAATGGGAATTGAAATAAGTCAGCCTTAACAGAGGCCGCCTTTTCCTCAGTATAAGGCGGCCTCTTTTGAAATATTTAAATAAAATTTAAATAGGAAAAATAACATGGCAGAGAGTTTTGTAACAGGAGATATGTTTGATAGTGATTCCGGTTATCAGACATGTGATTTATATTTAGCTGCTTTTTTTGTATCAGCTGGATGTAAAATGATCGATTCAAAACGGAATAAAAGTTCAAAACGGGTTTATTTTCTTTTTGAAAAAAATCCTGTCATAAACGAGTTAAAATTAAAATATTTTAGCCGGGAGGCAAAAATAGATGCTCTAACTTTTGCTGATAATATCAAATCTTTAAAGAGCCTTTGTCATAATATTATAAATATTAGTCAGGTATCGGCCTGAAAAAGGACCCGCTAATAGTATGGTATCAGTTACAAACTTAATGATTTAACATTTTGAAAGGTTTAAGTTTGAAGGGAAGGTATAAAATGGTTACATATATAATTTCTCCTACAGGTGTACGATATAAAATTACTTATACACGAGTTTTGGATTCAACTACGAATGTTCAGGTTGGTGTAAGACAAACTGTAGAGGTAGCCTAAATGTTTACGGAAGAGTTTATTCGTATAGTTAATGCTGCAAAAAAATTCAAAATTAAGGATGATTTTGAATTTATAGGATTTGATGAAATAACACCTGAAGGATTATCAGAACATAAAAATCTTCCTGATATAATCGAGATGTGGGCGGCAATAAAAATATTTTTTGAAGGAACTCTACCTGAGAGTTATAAATCTTTGAATCTTATGATTGGGGATTGGGTAGAAAAGAATGAACAAAAAATATCTAAAGTTCTTTATCCGGAATTACATGATTATTTTGAAAAAAAATATCCTCGTAGTGATTCTTCAGATTTTAAAACAAAAGAATTTGAGGAAGAATCCGTCGTCTGGTTAGATCAATTAGATTATATGCCCATAATTGATGAGAATGAAAATTCCTTGATTATTGAAGTAGAACTTGTTCTTAATGCCGAGCCATTAGGAAAATAAAATGTTAAAATCTGTTGAAACCACTAATAGGTCCTGTAATGCTGTCGTTGATTTTGTTGATGAAGGGTCTGACTATTCCTCAGGCAGAATTAATATTCTGGATGCCGATTCAACTATTATTACATATCTTCCATTATCTTTACCGGCATTCAGGGATTCAACAGACGGTACAGCTGTAGCCAATACTATTTATGATAATACGGCTTTCAGAGATGCTACTGCAGCATTATTTGATGTCATAAATAGAGATGGTTCAAGTGCCTGGTCAGGAACAGTTTCTACATTTAGTGGTGTTGGAGATTTAAAATTAAATGCAGTAGTTTTATATCAGGATTCAACAGTATCCCTTTCAAGCGCTTTTTATGCTGTACCACGGTAACTTATGTCTGACGTTTATGGCTATGCCTCGTTTATTGATACTACTCATATAAGCCGTTTTCAGGGCTGTATTAGTTATAACGGCTATGCTCAGTTTTTTGATAGTACCCATCTTTCTTTAATGACCGGTCTTTCAATAATAGATTCATCTCATATTTCGGGTGATACAACATATTATCAGAATCAGATTTTAGGCCCTGCTGATATGGCTCTGACTCTTGCTGATTGGACCTATGTTAATGGTCATTTAAATGTAGATGGTACTTGGGTAGACGGAACTTTTAGTTTTCAGCGGTTTGATGCGACGCAAATTTATTATAGTATTTATTATCAAGATTATGATACATCTAATTTTTCTTTAAGTGGATATAAATTCAGAAAACCTGTTCGAACAAATGTCGGTCAATATTATGCTCCTATGGTAGTATCTGATACTGCAGGTCATTATGAAAATAGATGGACTTATTTGAAAGATGAAAGTTCATATGCTCATAGAAAAATACAATCTTTTGTCAGTATGTCTAAAGGACTTGATTATATGTCTGATTATCCAACTGGAAATAATACATGATATCTATATGTTCAATAATTCAAAAAATAGCTCAAAATATCTTTCAAGAGGATATGGTAATTGAAAATATAAATTCTAAAAATAAAGCTTTAGAATTTGTAAAAAAAATATATCCCGAAGAAAAAATTGATGTTGAACCTATGTCAGAAGAGGGCTTGGCTTATTATTTAAATTATAAAAATAAAAGATATCTTGTAGCTAATTATAGTTTTAAAGAAAAAAAGTTGTGGTATAGAGAACCAAAAAAATATGTATTTAAGAAATTAGGGCAATATTTTGATATAGATTCTGACATGTTTTTAAAACTTTTTCAGGATTATTTACAAGAGACTCAGGAAGATTAGGATTATATCCTTCCTGCAGAATTGAACGAACTCATAGAAACCGGAAAGAGTTCAGAATTCTTTTTATTAGATGTAAGAAGACCTGAAAGTTATGCAAAGGGCAATATTTTCGGAGCTCAGAATATTTTATGGTTAGATATACTTAAAGAAAAAATTACCTACAGACAAAGAGATAATAATCTATTGTTATGAAGGACATATGGTATTGCTGAGTTTAGGTTATAAAGAACTGCCAAGAAAACCCGTCCGTTTGTGGCGGGAATGAATTGGTAGAATATTTTTAAAAAGTAGTCTTTTACAGGTAAAATAATTAACAAATAAGGATAATTATTTGAAGTCACGGGGCTTGCTCCGTGGAGTGTCGCTTTGTGCTGAGTTCTTGTTGTTTAATAATTCTCGCTTCGGTTTTTAGAGCTTCATCAAATGCTTGATTTAAACTCTGTTTTTTTTTGTTTTTACCGTTTTTGATAATTTCTTTAATGCGAGAAGTTGTTTCGTCTTGGGTCTTTTCTTTTTTCTTCCTCAATTTCAAAAAGCGAATAAGATTTAAGAATTTTAAGTAAACTCTGATATATCTGTTTCATTATTTTCATTTGTGGTTTTTATTTGTTTACCAATATTGGCAGTATTTTCACTGTCGCCTTTGTCGCTAGCGGTTTTCCATTTTTCATGTAGCTTTAATTCTCTTATCAGTTTTTCAAATTTCGATTGGTATTTAAATGGAAATTCTAAATCTATTTCTACATAACCATTTTTTATCAAATGAGCATTTATAAAAGTCTTATTTTTCATATATACATAGGCAAGAAGATTATTTTCATTATCATATTTTTGCTCATCAAATTTTAAAAAAATCTTCCCCTTCCCAATTTTTTTCTTTAAAAACTCTATCGCCTGATTAAAAAACTCTTCTCTTGGCTTAACACCTATAAGTCTTATCACTATACCAGTATTAAGTTTTATCAAATTAGGCACCAGGATTTCTTTTACTGAATAAAAATCTTCTCTTTTTGTGCCATTTATATTGTCTTCAATACTTATTTTTGAACCAAAATTTAATTTTTTGGGGTCTGTTTTTTTATCAAATTTTACGGGATCTTTAAAAATATAAGGAAGCTTTTTTATCTCTTCTTTCCAGCTAATTTGAGACAGATTTTGTCTTTTATATTCAATATCATTTTTAAATAACGGGGTATTATTAGATTCTAATTTTGATTTTATGATTGGAAGAAAGTCCTCATTAATCTCATATCCAATGGAATTTCTCTCAGTTATCATAGCTGCTAACGAAGTAGTTCCACTTCCTAAAAACGGATCAAGTACAGTTTCTTCAACGAAAGTAAACATTTCGATAATTCTTTTTGGAAGCTTTACCGGAAACATAGCAATATGATTTTCTTGCCTTGCACCATTAAAGTACCAATGACCGGAAAAATATTCCTTCCATTTTTCTTTGGAAATTTTTGATTTTTCTTTAATCTCTTTTGATACTTTTGGTGCTTTACCCGGTTTTTTAAAAATTAAAATAAATTCATAATCTATTTCAATTATCCCGTTTCTTGGATACGGATAAGACCCCATTATAGAAGCTCCACCAGTTGTATTCATAGTTGTTTTTTTTTGCCAAATTATGGACCCCATATAATCAAAACCAATAGTTTCACAAAATTTAATAATTTCAGTCCGAATTGGAATTACTTTGTATCTTCCGTAATAAACCGATCTTGCAAATTGATCTCCAATATTTATTACTAGTTTACAACCAGGATAAAGGACTCTATAAGATTCATTCCAGACCAAATTCAAATTGTTAATATACTCTTCGTAAGAATCATTGAATCCTATTTGTTCTTTAATCCCATAATCTTTCAATTGCCAATAAGGAGGTGATGTTACTACCAAATGTACTGATGAATCTTGTATTTCATCCATTTTTCTGACATCGCCAATAATGCAAACATGTTTAGTCTTCATAATTTCAATATCCTTTTCAATTAACTTTCAATACCTGATTAAAGTTAAATTAATTTTTTGATTAATAAAAGAACTTTTTTCTTATAAGGGGGCAACAAAAAATTTATAACGATTAAGCTCACCTGCCACTATGGAGCCCCGGCGGAATAGCAGTCAGGTGCAGTGCCTTGTTAGCCATTGTATACCGATCTCTTTTCAAGCAGCGTTAATTGCACCGCTCTCGTAGGCTTTTCCTCCTCGTAAGAGGTACTAAAATTCATGACAAGAGCTTCAAGCATCGGATTTCGGTTATCTTTCTTTGTCCCAACATGGTAAAAATGTCCTTTAGTTAAAATGCTGTATCTAGCCCAAAGAGTGTCAATAAATTGGTTCGTTCTAAATTCGTTGCCATGCCAAGTGGAGAGGATAAACCTGGTTTGAGTATTCGCAAGTAGTTTCGCTAGTTGTTTTTCGTGCCTCTCGTCCCAGCTGTTAAAATAATTGATATGTCGGGTAATGTATGGGGGGTCACAATACAGAAGATCGCAGGCGCTCGTTTCGGCGATAGTCACCGAGTAATCTTGACATCGGAATTCGTAATCTCCTAAAACACAGGCGTCTGCAACAGCTTGAACCTGATTACTAATTTTCGTGATATAGGCTTGGGCGAAACGGTTAGGCTTACGACAGAATGGAACATTGAATTTCCCCTGCTGGTTGAAACGGATCATTCCATTAAAACACGCATGGTTCAGAAAAGGAAAATCCAACGAATTTCCGTACCGATTAAATCTCTCCCGCACTACGTAATAATACTCCCCTTTTGACCGCAGCAATTCTGCTTCTTCTTTTTCTAGGAACCGTCTTGTAATCACGGTATTGATCCCGCCGTTGGCGATGCTTTGGTAAAAGTTGATGAGGTGTGGGTTTGAGTCTGCAAGCAACGCCTTACGAGGTCGTACATTGAAGACCACTACCCCTGAGTCCAGAAATGGTTCAATCCAGCGGCCGTCGAAATCGGAAGGGGTGATGGCTTTTATCCAGGGAACGAGTTTAGTCTTGATCTCTTGACACTTTATCGGGGGAACCAGTATTCGATGGATGGTCATGGTTGATTATTCCTTGGTTAGAATCAGATTTGAGAAGTAATTCATGCTTTTAGTTGAATCTATTTTTTCCGCGCGTCCTGTTATTGTCAATTCTTCAGCGGAAATGCCAAACAGCCATGAAAGCTGATTGGAAATCAACTCACCTGCCTTTGCAATAAACATTGTCAGTAAACAGTCAGCAGTTTTTCTGTTTTTGTGGACAACAAGCAAGTCATCAGGTTTAGCCCTTAAAAAACAGCCAGCTTCGGGATAGTAAAGCCGATATTCTGTACGAGTTTCATGATTTTCTCTGGCATCATACCATGTGAGAGTAACCTTATCTTCTATAATATCATCTTCATCATCGGTAAGGTAGATAATACAGCATGAAAGTTTCTGTTTTTCATGTTCCAGAATTTTTTTGAAACTGTTTATTCCATTGAATTCATGTTCATGAGAAACTTCAGGATCTATTTCAACTGATTTCAGAATTTTGTATCCGAAACCTTCAAAATAATCGGTGAGAAATTCATGTTTTACCACTATCTTTTTTTATCCTTCAGAATTTTTATTATTTCTTTTGCTGTTGTCTCAATTGCCGGAACAACAACACTGTTTCCTATTTGTTTATATGCTTGTGTTTGTGAAACGGGAAAGACAAATCTTTTTGGGTC
>QNDG01000066.1 GCA_003645915.1 Candidatus Zhuqueibacterota bacterium
TCATTTGGTTCATTAAGCAGAAGCAAAAGTTTTGTTGCAAGAGCATGGATTCTGAGATCCGGAGACAGACAGGTTGTGTGGAAAATGAAGAAATCCGAGACAAAAAGAAGATCCAGATTTCTTGTTGAATCAGAAGAAAAGATCAAATTGCCTGCAGGGTGCTATGAGCTCTATTTTGCAGTTGAACCGGAAACCAGGTTTGTTCAGATAAGAGGAATTTCTGATTTAGTAGACGGTTTAATTAGCAGAGAAAGAATAATCCAAAGAAAAAAACGTGCTGCATTAAAGTGGGGTGTTGAACTTTCTGTTGATGAGGCGGAATTTTCATTTGTTACTATTACTCAAAAATGCAGTTTCAATTCTAACCCTGTTGTGAGTATCAGATCAGTTGGAGATAATGCCGGCTTATCAGAAGGATTTGCATTGTGCAGACCTGCAGAATTACGTGTGTATGCAATTGGCGAGGGTGCATCCCGTGTAATGGATGATTACGGCTGGATTATTGATGAAGACAGGTGTAAAGTAGTATGGAAAATGGATTATAAAAGAACAGCTAATGCCGGAGGTGCAGCAAAAAACCGGAAGATTGATGAAGTAATTAGTCTCCCGGCTGGGAATTACAGGGTATATTTTGTTACTGATAATTCCCATTCATTTGAGGAATGGAATGCAATGCCTCCTGATGATCCATATTTTTACGGGATAACTTTGTGGGAAACAGATTCTGACGGTTCTACTGTTTCGGATTATGTAAACAGATATGAAAATAATATTATTGCAGATCTTTCAAAAGCAGGCAGGGACAGATTGTATAAAAAGGTATTCAGATTGAATAAACCGATGAATGTCAGAATACTTGCCCTTGGTGAAATGTCAGGCAGTAGTTTTGCGGATTACGGATGGATGCTGAATCTTTACACAAGAGAAGTAGTATGGAGCATGAAAAAGAGTAATACAATGCATGCAGGCGGTGCCAGAAAAAACAGAATGTTTTTTAATACAATTCACCTTGAGCCCGGAACTTATGAGGTTATGTTTCTAACAGATGATTCCCATTCATTTGGAAGATGGAACGAAGCTCCTCCCTTTAATCCTGATGCCTGGGGAGTTACAATATGGACAGAAGATGAATTTAGTGCAGAAGATGTGGAAAAAGATGTTTTTTACAGGGATGATAATGTGATAGCCTGTATAAAAGAAGTGAAAAATAATCAGCACAGGAAAGTCCATTTCAGAATTAAAAATGGGAGAAAAGTTAGGATATACTCAATAGGAGAGGCTGAGGGACCGGATAGATTTTATGATTTCGGATGGATTGAGGATTCATCAGGTAAAATTGTATGGAAACCTGAATATAGGATGGCAAAACCTGCAGGAGGTGCCAGGAAAAATATAAAAATTGACACTGAAATTTATCTGAATGAAGGCGCATATACTCTGCATTACAAAAGCGACGGATCACATGCATTCGGCAGATGGAACAGCTCTCCTCCTTATGATCCTGAATATTGGGGCATTTGTGTTATGGAAATTATTAATAAATAAAAGAGAGGATTTATCATGAAAAAGGTGTTAAATATTTTTTCTGTTTTGGCTTTATCTCTGTTGATATTCGGTTCAGCCGGAGCTGCTAAAAAAGTAAAAACTTTTGATAAGGAAGTTAAGTTTGCCTCCGGAGGCAAAGTTTTTGTCAAGAACATTAACGGCGGGATAAAGGTGAACTCATGGGATAAAAATTCTGTTCTCATACATGCAGATATTACTGTAAAGGGAAAATCCTTTCGCTCTGTTGATGCTATGCTTGAAAGAGTAAATATTATTGTTGACAAATCCGACGGTCAGCTTAAAGTCCGTGCTGATTATCCTGAAAGGCATAACGGTCTCTTAGACTGGATTTTTGGCACCAGAGTTGAAGTAACGGTTAGTTTTGATATTACAGTGCCCGGAGAGTGTGATATTTCCGCAAATACTGTTAACGGAGGACTGAGTGTAACAGGGTTAAAAGGCGAGATATCAATTGAAAGTACAAACGGAGGAGTAATAGGCGAAGATCTGAAAGGCAGTCTTTATGCTAATACTGTTAATGGAAGTATAGAAGTTTATGTGTCTCCTTATAAAGAGAACGGAGACGTACAACTTGAATCTGTTAACGGAAGAATAAGACTGACTCTTCCCGAAGATGTTAAAGCAAGTGTTAAAGCGTCAACAGTTAACGGATCAATTAAAAGCGATTTTGCTGATATTGATATAAGAGGAAAGTATGCAAGTAAAAAAGCTTCAGGGTTAATTAACGGGGGAAATGGTTCACACATAAAAATTTCCACTGTTAACGGAGGTATATCAATTAACAAGGAGTAATTTATGAATAGAAGCAGAGACACGTTTGCCTGGGGAGTTTTTCTTGTAATCACAGGAACTCTTTTCCTTATAAGCAGCCTTAGCAGTTACAGTCTTGAAGTCCTTTGGCCTCTTTTCCCTCTTGCAATAGGGATTGGTTTTATAATAAAATATTTTTTCAACCGCAAATCATCTTCAGGATTAATGCCAGGTTTTACTCTGGTAGTTATTTCATTGCTTCTTTTTTATTGTAACACTTACGGATGGGACAGAATGGAAATGTTGTGGCCTGTGTTTATCATTGCACCAGCTGCAGGTTTTTTTGCACTTTATTTTCTGGGGAACAGAGAAAGATCCCATTTGGTAAGCGGAATTGTTCTGTTTGTAATAGGTCTTTTGTTTCTTGTGGCAAATTCAGAGATGGGGCAGTACTGGCCTGTAATCCTGATAATTGTTGGAATTCTTTTAATAGCTTCAAACTGGAAAGTTAAGGTAAATGAAAATAAGTGACTGTTAAAATCGTTTGGTTTTAATATGGCAGTACGGAGTTTTGCCGGTTTTACTGTAATAATCCTGATGAAATGACTCTGCGGGCCAGAAATTTTTTAAAGGGGTTACCTTTGTAACAACAGAGTAACCCTTTTCTTTAAGTATTTTTATTAGTTTTTCAGATGTCTTTTTCTGTTCAACAGTAGTGTAAAAGATATATGACAGGTATTGGGAGCCAATATCAGGCCCCTGGCCGTTAGTTTGAGCCGGATCGTGAATTTCAAAGAAAAGCCTTGCAAGTTTTTCAAATGTTGTTTTTGAAGGATCAAATTCGACTTCAACAGTTTCAGCATATCCGGTATTGCCTCTGCTTACCTGATTATAAGAAGGATGAGGAACATCTCCTCCGCTGTAACCTGCTGTTGTTGAAATAACCCCTTCTGACTGTTTAAAATAGAATTCAACTCCCCAGAAACAGCCGCCTGCAAAATATGCTTTTTCAGTAGTTCTGTCATTATCCGGTAAAAATTGCATTGAGATTGAGTTTACGCAATGCCTTACATCTTTCGATGTAAATCCCTCTCCTGTAAAAACATGGCCCAGATGTGCGCCGCAGTTTGCACATACAATTTCCGTTCTTATTCCGTCTCTGTCAGGAATTTCTTTAATTGCATTGTTAATTGCGTTATCAAAACTTGGCCATCCGCAGCCTGCGTCAAATTTATCTTCTGATCTGAAAAGCGGAGCATTACACTGCTTGCATAGATATGTGCCTTTTTCGTCAAATTTATAGTATTTACCTGTATATGGAATTTCTGTCTCTTTGTCAATAATAACTCTCTTTTCCTCAGAGAAAAGTTTGTTGTATTCTGTGCTTGTCTGTTTAACCATTTTTGTTCCTGTGCATGAGTTTAAAATTAATAAAATCAGTATAGAAAAAATATATGTTGTATTTTTCATTTTAACAAACCTTTCTTTCTATATTATACATTGTTTTTTGCCTGATTGTTCCTTGCCTGTGTTTCCATGTTTATTGCCTTGATTTTGTTTTATAATGATTTATATTTAATTTGGCATGGAAAATCAGTGTACGGGCACAGTATGGAGACTTCAGTCTATTGTAATACTTTTCGCTGGTTTTACTTGTTTAAACATTAGATCCGGAAATAGATTGGTACAAACAGGAGACAGTTAAAATGTTAAGTGTTAAATATTTTAAGATTTCTGTACTATGGTTGTTTTTTTTATTATCAAGTGTTTTTGGAGAACAGAGTTCAACTGAGCTGCTTAAATTTTTAAATACACTTCCTGTAAAGGAGATTAAGACTCTTAAACCAAGTAAGCATTTTACAGAAGAGTATGAAATTGTATTTAGTCAGATTCTTGATCATTCCGGGTCAGAGAATATTACTTTTCCACAAAGGATATTTGTCTCTTTTTTCAGTGATAAAGCTCCGGTTGTGCTTATAACAGAGGGATACAGCTGCGGAAAAAGGAATTATCTTTCCGAACTAAGTGAGATGCTGAACGCGAATCAGATACGGGTGGAGTACAGATTTTACGGTAAATCGGTCACGGATACAATTCCGTGGAAGTTCCTCAACTACTTTCAGTCATCCAATGATTACAACTATATTAAAGCCCTTTTTTCAAAATATTTTAAAGGTAAGTGGATCAGTACAGGATGGAGTAAAGGAGGACAGACAGCTCTTATTTACAGAAGGTTTTTCCCTGACGATGTTTCTGTAACTGTTGCTTATGATGCTCCGTTAAATCTGTCCTTAACAGACAAAAGAATTGATGATTTTTTTGATGAGGTAGGTACTCCTGAGTTCAGAGAGAAAATTATTGCTTTTCAGAGACTTGTTCTGAAGAACAAGCTCAAAATTGTTCCAATGTATGAAAAATACTGTAAAACAAAGGGCTACACGTTTAAAAGGATTACTCCTTTAAAATCCATAGAATACTGCGTTCTTGAATATCCTTTTTCTTTCTGGCAGTATAATAATTTTAATATCTCGGAGATACCTGATTCAACAAAGTCTTTTGAAAAATTGTTAAATCACCTCCTTAAAGTTGTTAATGCCGGATCATACACAGACAGAGCTTTTGATTCTGTTTCCATGTATCAGTTTTCCACTGAACTTGGATATTACGGGTATGTAACAAAGAATGTTTCTGATCTCCTTTCAGAAGACCGGTCAAATTACACAAATACTGCATTTGCACCGTCATTTTTAAGACATGAATTTAATCATGAGTTTATGAAGGATGTAATCGAGTGGCTCTTAAAAAAAGGTGAGAAAATAGTTTATGTTTACGGTGAGAATGACCCGTGGTCTGCTCCGAGTATAGAGATTCCAAAGGATCTTGATGCAGTAAAAGTATATGTGAAAAATGGCAATCATTACAGTTTTATCAGAAATCTGGGTGACGATAAACAAAAAATTATCATAAGTGCATTACATAAGTGGCTGAATTATTAAGAATCATAAATTTCTGAGTGCGATATGTCATTACATCCGGTAAATAATTTGCTATGAAATCAATTTTAGATGACAATCTGGCAGATTGCAAATGCTGTCCCAGAAGGTGTGGAGTAAACAGGCTTAAAGGAGAAGCCGGATTTTGTGGTATAGGTTTTAAAAGCCTTGTTGCCCACACAGGGCTGCATTTTGGAGAAGAACCTCCAATATCCGGTGTAAACGGATCAGGTACAATATTTTTTGCAGGGTGCAATTTAAAATGTGTGTTTTGCCAGAATTTCCAGATAAGCCAGGAGTTTTCCACAATCAAAACCGCTGCAATGTCAACTGACGAGCTGGCAGATGAAATGCTTACCCTCCAGAAAAAGGGGGCTCATAATATTAATTTTGTTTCACCGAGCCATGTTATTTTTCAGATGGCTGAGGCTGTAATTAAGGCAAAGAAACAAGGGCTTACAATACCTGTTGTATATAATTCCAACGGATATGATTCTGTTGATGCCCTGCGTGAGATAAGAGGTATTGTTGACATTTACATGCCTGATCTGAAGTACATGGATAATGAACTCGGATTAAAATTTTCTATGGTTGATGATTATGCTGATATTGTACCAGGGGTTTTATCAGAAATGTCCGCTCAGACAGGTTTTCTTAAGATAAACAAAACAGGTATAGCACAAAAAGGACTGCTTGTAAGACATCTTGTTCTGCCCGGATTTTTAGAGAACAGCAAAAAGTGTTTATCATTAATTGCTGATTTGTCAAAAGATACATTTGTAAGTTTAATGTCCCAGTATTCACCGCAGTATAAAGCAGCAGAGTATAATGGAATCAACAGAGTCTTGACAAAACAGGAGTATGAAGAAATAACAGAATTTGCGCTTGATTTGGGACTGGAAAATGTGTTTGTACAGGATATTTCAAGCAGAGATAATTTTTTGCCGGATTTTGACAGGGCAGACCCCTTTAGGATTTAATAAAGGGAATTTACAAAAAGTCTTTTTTGAAATTTTTTTAAATATCATATATATCGCATAAATTCAAACAGCAGTTTGCATCCTGATTATTAAACCTTTAATACGGATATAATTGATGTGTTACCTCATATTTAATTCTCTCATAAGTTTATTTAAATATGTTCTTTGAATTTTCATAAGTTCTGCTGCTTTTGTTTGATTGTTACCTACAAGTTTCAGAATTTTATTAATGTGATTTCTTTTAAATTTTGTCAGTGCTTTTGAAAGTTCCATCTCTTCGGGCGCATCAGGGTTGTCATCGAGAATTTTCTTGGCTATCTGATCTAATAAGTCAGGAGTTATTTCGTTTCCCGGAGCAAGAACTATTGCTCTTTCAATTGCATTTTCCAGCTCTCTTATATTTCCCGGCCAATTGTATTTGAATAAAATGTCCATTGACTTATCGGAAATTTTATTGATATTCTTTTTTGTTTTTGCACAGTGTTTTTTTATGAAAAAATCAACCAGAATGGGAATATCCTCTTTTCGCTGCCTGAGAGGTGGCAGCACAATTTTAAATGCATTCAGACGGAAATAAAGGTCATTCCTGAATTTGCCTGTATCAACCTCATTTTCAAGATTTCTGTTTGTAGCTGCAATTATTCTGATGTCGCTTTTTATATGTTCAAGTCCACCCAGCCGCTGAAATGATTTGTATTCAATTGCTTCAAGAAGTTTTGCCTGTGTGCCCAGCGAAAGTTCACCTATTTCATCAAGGAAAATTGTTCCACCATCTGCAATTTCAAATCTTCCCTTTTTCTGTTTTATTGCTCCAGTAAAAGCTCCCTTTTCATGACCAAAAAGATCAGATTCAATCAAGGTTTCTGATATTGTTGCACA
>QNDG01000067.1 GCA_003645915.1 Candidatus Zhuqueibacterota bacterium
CTTCAAATACTGATCTCTGAAATGCAATCACATCCTGTACGGACATCTTTTTTTCAGGTTTTACTGAAAAAGGATAGATTGAGATATCTTCAAGGTACTGGTGGTATGAGTCGTATCCTTTGTAAGGGTTTGTGATTTTTTTATTTGGCCAGTTTTTAAAATTCGGTGCAACAGTAGAATAAAAAAGCCAGAATCTGCTTGTTGCCCATTCTCTTGGAACAGGAGAGTATGCTTTCTGCCAGACAAAAGGCTTTCCGCTTTTTGGATCCCACCAGCCGTGGTCAATAGCGACTTGTTTATAATTTGCTGATGCCATGAACCACTCAGTTTTCGATAGGTCGATCTCTTTTATTATGCTCCAGTTGGGCACAATTGCAACATGGTCGTCAGGTACTCTCTGAGCTGCCCAGATTGCTCCGGGTTTTCCTGATTCAGGATCCCAGTCTGTTCCAACGCTGAAAATCTCTATCACCCATGCTTCATCAGGATCAGCAATACACAGGGCTTCAGATTCAGGACCGCATGACGGCAGGAAACCGTATTTTTCCATAAGCCCGCCAATCAGTTTGACTGCTTCTCTGGCCTTTCTGCATCTTTGCAGAGCAAAGATCATTGCCTGTTCAACTGTCATAATCTGTTTGCCATCTTTACGGTTTGTTCTTAGCTCTTTTTTCTGGCTTAGAGTGCTTTCACCGATTGCAAGCTGGTGTTCGTTCATATGAGAGTATCCGGAATGAAAATATGTATAAGTTTTCCGAACCTGAGGTATGTAGCCGAGAATTTCGCCGTAATCTTCAAGAGGTGTTTTTACATTTTGAATTCCCCAGTAAACAGGAGCCTTTGCGCCTTTTGGGAATTTTCTGCCGGGAACAACATGAACTCTGCATTCGTCGCATGCTCCTGTGTGAGATGTTATAACCGAGCCGTCAACAGAAGCAAGTTTACCTACAACAATATCCGTACAAGCATCATCGCTATGTACAGGAGGTATTGTATTCTGAGCGTACAAAAAGCTGGATACAATTAAAACGGTAAGTAGGGGGAATAATCTTTTCATTGCAAAATCTCCAGGTTTAAAAAATCCATATATCTCGATAAGATACATATACATGATTAAAAAATCCAGTTAAGATTTTTTATAATTTAATCCGGGTTGAATTTTCAGCTCAACTATGTGTAGTTTTGTTTTTGGCAAGAGTATATTTTTGTGTAAAATTGAACTATTACTGCTGTTTGAAGGTTTGTTGATATTTGGAGTAATCATACCATTTATTATTTGTTTGACGATTCCAGTCTGTAGTCAAGTATGTTTCAATATAAAATGAAATTCATCAGGCTTGATTTTTATATTCAAATAACACTAACCCCATTGATTCAAAAGCATACCTGTATATGAACAAGCAGATTTTATTCTTGAGCTTATTAGTCCAGAATGAAATTTATAGGATTCTGGGGTTTGCCGTATGACATTACTTCATAATGTATGTGGGGCGATGTTGATTTGCCTGTATTACCTGACAGAGCAATAATCTGTCCCCGTTTAACATGCTGCCCTTTTCTGACTATGATTTTTGATAGGTGGCCGTAAAGTGTTTTATAACCATAACCGTGGTCAATTATAATAAATTTACCATAACCTTTATATGGAATAAATTTGTCTTTTGTGAAAACAACAATGCCATCAGCAGTTGCCATAACATTTGATCCCTCAGGAATAGAAATATCAAGTCCCGGATGAAACTCCTTTTTGCCTGTAAACGGATCTTTTCTTTCACCGAATCCTGAAGAGTACCAGCCTTTTTCAACAGGTTTTATTGATGGATAGTGATTAAGCATGTCCATTCTTCTTGCTATCACTTTTTCAATATCTGTCATATTTTTCTTAAGCCAGTCAATTTCAACTTCAAGTTTTGTCAGATTCTTATCGGTTTTTTTAATATCCGGATACTCAAGAATGGAAACCCTTGACATTGACTCCGGTCCTCCGACACCCAGTTGAATATCAGGCTTTGGAAGGGAGTCAAACTGCTGGGCCATAAGATTATTGTTTTTAATGTTAAGTTCTTCAATTGTATTTTCTATATAGTTGATTCTCTCTTTCCATGAGTCATATGCCTGACGCAAAATCTGATTTTCCTTCTGTAGCTTTGTAAACTCTATTGTATTTCTTATTCTGTGGATACTTGTTGTCAATGGAATTGTAAGTATACCAGCTGCAATAAACATTACAATAAATATAATAACTATTGTGGATCTGTTTATAAGCGCGCTGTAAGCTTTATTGCTTTTGGTTTCCACTATTGTAAATATGTATCTTTTACCAAGCATTGTTTTTCACTTTCTATGTTGTAATACCTGCCAGATTGTACAATATTCCAATAAAAAAACATTCCAAGTCTCAACTTGCAAAAAAAATGCCACACTAATGAAAATAAAGTATTATTTTGGTTTTTTTACTTAAGAAACAGTTTTTGTGTTGGAGTAACATCATAAAAAACAGAGTGATATACTGTTTTTTGTTTATTGTTTTAAAAACAATTTTACATAGCAGGTAGTTTTTTAATATGTTGCGGATTGTAATATTTGTTTTCTGGTATTTATTCCCCACAAAGCTGGTAATCTTTCCCCATAATTTATCCGGCAGTGTTTTACAGTAATTGATTCGACTGTTATCCTGCCAGTAAAAACAAGTAGTTATGTAAAAATTACAAGAAGGGTTAAAATGCTGTCTTTGGCATATGGTTTGCCTGAGAAAGTATCAGATAAAAGCGGAGGGTGCTGTGATCAGAGACATTCAGAATTTGTCAAAGGAGATGATTTCCAGAATTATTAAGCAGGAAGTAATTGCTAATAATCTGGCAAATATAAATACAGCGGGATTTAAAAAGGACAGAGTTTTTCAGAAAGAGCTGGACAGCGCGGGGAATAGGATAAAAGAGGATGTTAATGAAGTAACCGTATTTCAGCAGGGAGCTTTGCGGGATACAGGAAACCCCCTTGATCTGGCAATTTCCGGAGACGGTTTTTTTACAATTGATATTGACGGTAAACAGTACTATACAAGAGACGGACATTTTTACATTGATTCAACAGGATTTTTAAGATTAACAAACAGCGGTCTGGTTATGGGGGAAAACGGCCCGATACAGATTAACGGTGAAGTTGAGATAGATAAAAACGGCAGAGTAGCAGTAAAAGGCGAAGAAATTGACAGAATAAAAATATCAACTTTTACTCAGCCTTATCCGCTGAAAAAACATGGGAATACTCTTTTTGAAGCATTGGATAATGCAGAAGAGCTCCCTGCTGACAACTATTCTGTTCTGCAGGGTTATGTTGAAGAGTCCAATGTCAACCCTGTAGAAGAAATGGTCAGGATGATGACAACTCTCAGATATTTTGAAGCTGATCAGAGGGTTTTAAAAACTCACGATGAGCTGCTGGATAAAGCGGCAAATCAAATCGGAAGAGTATAGATTTATTTGTACGGAGGGTAATAAATGAACAGAATTATGCAGACAGCTGCAAGCGGTATGGCTGCCCAGCAGTTAAATGTGGATAATATTTCCAATAATCTTGCAAATGTAAACACTCCGGGATATAAAAAGAGCAGAATCGAGTTTCAGGATCTTTTGTATCAATCGGTTCGTCCTGCAGGCTCTGAAACAGATCAGGGAACAAAAACGCCTACTGAACTCCAGATTGGATGCGGAACCAGACCAGTAGCTACATCAAAGATGTTTTCACAGGGTGATATAATAGAAACAGGCAATCCTCTGGATGTGGCGATTAACGGAGACGGATTTTTTCAGGTGCTTATGCCTGACGGAACTACTGCATACACAAGAGACGGCTCATTTAAGCTGTCTGACGACGGAAGACTTGTAACTTCTGACGGTTATGAAGTTACACCTGAGATTACACTTCCACTTGATACTACAAGTGTAAATATTTCAAGGGACGGACGGGTTACTGCTTTTGTTGCGGGCGTGGAAAATCCCGAAGAGATCGGCCAGATTGAGCTGGTAAAATTTATCAATCCTGCGGGTATGAAAAATCTGGGACATAATCTGTATCAGGCTACTCCTTCTTCAGGAGAACCTTCTTTCGGGCAGCCGGGCACTGAAGGTTTCGGTACAATTGAACAGTTCTATCTTGAATCTTCAAATGTGGATGTGGTTGAAGAAATGGTGAATATGATTGTTGCACAGAGAGCTTATGAGATAAACTCAAAAGCAATAAAAACTGCAGATGAGATGATGCAGCTCGTAAACAGACTTAAATAAGATTAAAAAATGAGAAATTTTAAAATTCAAATATTGGCTTTTATTCTGCTGTTCAGTGCTGTTTGTACAGGGGACATTACAAATACTGTAAAGAACAGGATTTACAGGTTTGTCAAATCCGGAACAGATGCAGACAGCGTTTCTGTTTTTGTAGATAAGCTGCCCTCCGTAAAAAACAGCGCGCGGATAAAATTTGTTGCAGTAGAGTGGAAAAAGGGGAAGGCCCAATTAAGAGGCAGGGTTGTTATTCCTGTCCGTATTGTTTTTCAGGACAACTCAAGTGAAATTGTCTATGTTAATACGGAAATAAGCCTTTTTAAAAGAGTGCCTGTTGCTGAAATGAATATGAACAGAAACAAGCCTTTACACTACAGTGATTTTAAGATGGAGCTCAGAGATATAACAGCATTAAGAACAGAACCTGCAGAACCGGAGGATCTCTATTCCGGTGTCCGCACCAGGCGTGTTATTGTCAGAGGAAGAATAATTACAAAAGACATGATTGAGTCCGAGCCTGTTATCCACAGAGGAGACAGGGTTAAGGTTCTTGCAAAGAGCAGTAATCTTCTTGTTACCACATACGCAATAGCAAAACAGGACGGATGGAAGGGGAAAAGAATCCGTGTGCGGACTCTTGGCTCAAGAAAAGAAATTTATGCGCTTGTTACAGGGCCCTCTGTTGTGGAAATTATTTTATAGAGGAGTAAGATATGAAAGTTCCAGATAAAAAGGTCAATTTTTTTGTGTTAATGATATTGTTGTTCAGCTTCTCCTTTTCTCTGGCCCAGTCAATGTTTTCAGACAGAAGAGCGAGAAATGTAGGTGATATCCTGACTGTGCTTGTAATGGAATCTTCAACTGCATCAAGCAAAGCAAAGACCCAGACACAAAAAGTAAATGACCATGGAGTACTTGCAACAGGCGGGAGCGGTAATCTGGCGTACTCTCCTATGTACGGCGTTGACGGAAGAGTGACAAATAAATTTACAGGAGATGCTGCTGTTTCCAGGCAGGGAGTTTTAAGAACAACCCTTACTGTACAGATAAAAGAGATTAAACCCAACGGCAATCTTGTGGTTGAAGGCTCAAGAACAATGGAAGTTAACGGTGAAAAAGAGATTACAACTGTCAGAGGCATTGTAAGGCCACAGGACATATCAACACGAAATACAATATATTCGTATCAACTGGCAGATGCAGAGATCTCGTACAAGGGCAAGGGCGTTGTGCAGACAGGCCAGCGTCCCGGGATTTTAACAAGAATTTTAAACTTTATATTTTAAACGGGGAATATAAGATTGAAGTACTTACGCAGTTCAATTTTTATAATGCTGTTGTTTTTATATGTGTCTGACGGTTTTTCATCTGTCAGAATCAAAGACATTGCAGCCCTAAAAGGGTTCACAAAAGAGAGGCTTGTAGGTTACAGCCTTGTTGTGGGACTTGACGGAACAGGTGACGGAAGACGCTCTCTGATAACAAGCCAGTCTGTAAGAAATATGCTTCAGACTTTTGGTATTACAGTTAATGATAACAGACTCTATACAAGAAATGTGGCTGCTGTTATGGTGACTGCAGAAATTACTCCATTTTCCAAAAAGGGTTCCCAGGTTGATGTTGTTGTATCATCCATGGGTGATGCCTCAAGCTTAGAAGGCGGAACTTTGCTTATGACTCCGCTTATTGGTAAAGATAATCAGGTTTATGCTCATGCTCAGGGGAATGTTTCCATTGGCGGCGTGAATATTGAAACTATTGGCGGTGAAAGATACAGGAAAAATTATGCTCTTGTAGGAAGAGTTCCCAACGGAGCTGTTGTTGAACGGGAGATCCCTGTTGAGTGGGGTAAAGACGGAAAACTTGAAATTGTTTTAAAGGAACCGGATTTTACAACAATTACAAGAATTGCAACAGCAATTGACAGTGCGTTTGGCAATCAAATTGCCGAGCCTGTTGACGCAGCATCTCTTTCCGTAACCATTCCTGCTGATTACAACAGCCAGGCCGGAATTGTAAGAATGGTGGCAAATCTTGAATCCATAAACATAAGTCCAGACCAGATTGCAAGAGTTGTAATAAACGAGCGGACAGGCACTGTTGTTGTGGGTAAGAATGTTAAACTTACTTCTGCAGCTGTGTGTCAGGGGAATTTAACAGTAAAGATAAGTGCTTTTCCGGTTATTTCTCAACCTCAGCCTTTTTCTCAGGGGCAGACAGTTGTTACACAGCAGACAGTAACAAATGTTACGGAACAGGGCGGGGACAGAGTAATGGTTCTTAATGAGCCCGCAACTGTTGCTGACCTTGCAAAAACTCTTAATGCACTTTCAGTCTCAGCAAGAGATATTATCTCAATTTTTCAGGCATTGAAACAAGCAGGTTCATTAAAAGCGGAACTTGTGATAATGTAACGGAGAACATGTGAGCATTGACAGCAGAAATAGTATTCAGTTTAATACCAGGGCACAGGTTAAATCCCAAAAGCTAAATTCATCTGCAAAGGATAAGAATGTCCGGGCAAAAAAGCTGAAAAAAGCGTGCAAAGAGTTTGAGGCTCTTTTTCTGGCAAATCTGCTTAAAACAATGCGCAAGTCATTTTCTCAGCAGGGGGCTCTTTCAGGTGAAGGCTTTGGCCAGGGTACATTTATGGATATGATGGACAGTGAAGTAGCGCGGTATCTTTCTGTTTCAGGCGGGAAAGGCCTTGGAATAGGTGACATGCTTTATAAACAGCTTGCATCAAAATTCAATATTGATATTTCTGACCTGCAAAATAAAAAAGATATTTCCGGAAAAGTTAAATTTCAAAATTATCCGAATGAGATACAGAGTAAAAGAAGATTACATTCAGCGGAAATAGAAAAAATTGTTTTAA
>QNDG01000068.1 GCA_003645915.1 Candidatus Zhuqueibacterota bacterium
ATTTTTTAAATTCTGAATTTTTCTTTCTAAGTTCGTCATTATAGTGCTTTTTGTGGGAACACGTCCCAGACCGTTGCATCTGGGGCAGGGCTCGCTGGATCTGTACAGCAGACTAGGCCGGATTCTCTCCCTTGTTAAAGTGATTAATCCGAAATCATTCATTGGCAGCATGTCAAATGCAGCTCTGTCTTTTTTAAGCTCTCCTCTTAAAAATGTTTCTAACTTTTTCCTGTTGGCAGATTCCGACAAATCAATAAAATCAATAACAACTATCCCGCCAAGATCCCTCAAGCGCAGCTGCCGTGCTATTGTTCTCGCAGCTTCAAGATCAATCTTAAGCGCATGTTTTTCATGATCCGCACCTTTAATGGATTTCCCGCTGTTAACGTCAATAACATTCATTGCTTCAGCCTGGTCAAACACTATGTATCCGCCGTTTTTAAGCCAGATCTTTCTTTGAAGACTTTTTTCCAGCTCATTTTCAATATCATATTTATCAAAAAGAGGCGTCCTGTCCTTGTAAAATTTAAGACGGGATACAAGTCCCGGCGCAACATCCTTTAAATATTTTTTAATCTCATTGTAAAGTTTTCTTGAATCTACAACAAGTGATTCTATATCCGGAGAAAACAGGTCACGGATTACACTTGATGCCATACCCATATCTTTATGAAGCAATGCAGGTGAAGCCTGTGACTTAAATTTTGTCTCTATCTTGCCCCAGACTGACATAAGATGATCCAGATCAGACTGAAGTGTATCTATCTCCTGGCCTACTGCAACTGTTCTTACAATAATCCCGAATCCTTCAGGTTTAATCCTTGTTGCCAGTTCCTTTAACCTTCTTCTTTCTTTAAAATCCTTTATCTTTCTGGAAATCCCGATATTGTTATCATCCGGTACTAAAACAATAAATCTTCCGGGTATGGAAATATCGGAAGTTAACCTGGCTCCCTTGCTCATAATTGGTTCCTTGGTAACCTGCACCAAAACATCCTGGCCTTTTTTTACCACAGGCTCTTTTACACTTTTCTGTTTTTTTGCGCCTTTTCTGAATTTGCCTGTGCTTATTGTTTCAGTCAGAGCAACATACTCTTTATTAATTTCAGCAAAAGGCAGGAATCCGTTCTGTTTCAGTCCTATATCAACAAAAGCTGCCTGTATGGGCTTTACAATATTTACGACTCGTCCCTTGTAAATATCTCCTACCATTCGTTCATTATCCGGTTGTTCCGAATAAAATTCTGCAAGATCACCATTTTCAAGAATTGCTATTCTGGTTTCACTTGAGCTTACGTTTATAAATATCTGTTTCATTTTTCTTTCCAATTTCCTTAAATAATATCAATCGGTTTTATCAACTCTCCGTTTACTTCTGCAAAAAGGCCTGTTCTTTCCACATCAACCTCATTAAAATCCACATCGCTGTCTGCAAAAACAGGTTTAAGAATCTCCATCACCCGTGCGCTGCCCTTATTGCCTGTCTGAATCTGAAGTAAGACAGAATGATTATCCATTCTTATATTTTTTACAAAAAGTCTGATATCAACCTCTTTTATCTTTCCTTTTTTCTTACGCGTAACAATAAACTTATTTTGTTGCAGAAACAGATCAATATTATGTCTGATTCTGTCAACAGCAGTTTCACTGTTGAATATCACGCAGTATTCTGCTATTTTTATCGCACTGTTTAAAGACTCCGCTTTACTTATCACAGGTTTGACTTTGACCACTTCAAAGCCGGGAGCAAGGCTGTTGTTTAAAACTTTTCTAAGCATTGAAGGAATCTGCTCTTCAAATTCAATATCCATGTATTCGGCTCTGCTTGTAAATCCCAGAGGAAGCGGTGGCCCCGATGCTATTTTGGGATGAGAATGGAACCCTCTTGAATATGCTACCCGGATATTCCCTTTTCTTAAAGCTCTGACAAAAATACGCATAGTATCAAGATGGGATGTAAAACGCGCGGCATGCGTTTTTTTATACTCAATGCGCGCCTTTTTAATTATAATTCCCTCTTTGTTCTTTTTCTCAGACTTTACAATTCTTACTCCGCTCTCCTTCCAGTCAACCAGCACTTTAGAAGGTTTCAGATCTCTGCATACTTTCTGATCCATTAATCCGCAATAGTTACAGCCTGAAATCCTGCAGTCTTCAGTTACTTCCTGTTTCAGCGCATTTTCCCGCTCTTTTTTTAAAAATGATTTTGTTACACCGGGATTAATATAATCCCAGGGAAGAGTGCTTTCCGGATCCGCTGCAGAAGAATAATTATCCGGATTTATATTCAGATCCATAAAACTCTGCGTCCAGATTCCGTAATTTTTATTAAACATTTCAGTCCAGGCATCAAAACGCACTCCGTTTTCCCATGCTCTTTCAATTACACTGCCGATTTTAAAATCTCCCTTTCCCAGAATAGTTTCAAGGTACGATACTCTTGGATCCCTCCATGTAAGTTTAACGCCCTTTCCCGGCATGTATTTGCGCAGCAGGTCAATCTTACGGTTCAGTTCGTCAATACTGTCCTGAGCTTCCCATTGAAACGGAGTATGGGGTTTTGGTGAAAAAGGAGATATTGAAACTCTTATATCGGTTCTTCCGTATTTTCCTGTTCTGTCTGCAACCTTTCGGACAAGTTCCGCAATACCAACAATATCCTCATCTGTTTCTGTTGGCAGTCCTATCATAAAATATAGTTTTACCCGCTTAAATCCGCTTTTAAAACCAATATCAATTGCTTTCAAAAGATCCAGTTCCGTGTTGTTTTTGTTTATCACATCCCTCAGTCTCTGGGTTCCTGCTTCAGGTGCAAGAGTAAGGCTGGTTTTCCTGATGTCAGCTGCAATTTCTGCCATTTCCTCAGTAAAAGTCTCCGGGCGTAATGAGGGAAAAGCTATTGAAACAGGATTTGTGTTGAACCTGCCTGTTAACAGAGTCAGAAGTCTCGGCAGTCCCGAATAATCGGATGTTGACAGAGAAACAAGGGAAATTTCTTCATATCCGGTATTTTCTATAACTTTTCGGGCATGCTCAAAAGCTTTGTCAGGATCTCTTTCCCGTACAGGTCTGTATGAAATGCCTGCAGCACAAAACCTGCATCCTCTTGTGCACCCTCGCATAACTTCCATTGAAAATCTGTCGTGTGTAACATCAATTACAGGCACAATGGGCTTTTCTGAGTAGTTCTCTTCTTTAATTCCTTCAATTATCCGGGCTTTTATAACTTTTCCCGTATCTCTGTGAACAGCAGGCACATACAATCCTGGTATATCTGCCAGATTACTTAAAATTGTTTTTCTTGAAAGTCCTGCCTTTTTTGCATCTCTTACTTTTTCCGCTATCTCAACTGCAACTTCCTCGCCATCACCAATTGCAAACACATCAATAAACATTGATAACGGCTCCGGATTATTTGAGCAGGGGCCGCCGGCAATTATTATTGGATCTTCATTGGTCCGCTGCGAACTATGCACAGGAATACCGGAGAGATGTATCAAATTCAATACATTTGTATATTGAAGTTCATATTGAAGTGTAATACCAAGAATATCAAACTCTTTAACCGGTGTTTTGGTCTCAAGAGAAAAAAGAGGAATGTTTCGGTTTAACATTTCCTCTTCCATATCAGGCCATGGAGAATACACTCTTTCACAGGCAATCCACTTTTCTTTGTTTAATACATGATATAAAATGGAAAACCCTACATGAGACATCCCTATTTCATAAAGATCCGGAAATGCCAGAGCAAAACTTAAGTCTGTTTCTTCTCTATTTTTTACAGAAAGATTGAGCTCATTACCCCAGTATCTTCCCGGTCTCTGTACATGATATAAAGCTTTTTTAATATTCTGTTCAATCTGCTCCATTGTTTTAATTTACAAAAAATTAACAATTGGAGCAAGAACAATATTAAGCATATTAATTTGAATTCTTTGAGTAGTCCGGCAAAGGCCGGACATGTTTAACACGAATTGTAGGGGCATAGTGCGCTGTGCCCTTACGGTTATCTTTTTGTCGCACCCTGAGCGGAGCCGAAGGGTGCAGTAAAGTATGGTGTTTCTTTTCTTTGCGTTCGTTACGGACGGTGCGATATATAGAAAGATTTCTCAGTCGCTATCGCTCCTTCGAAATGACGGGGTTGTAAATCGTGAAAAATGAATATCGAATATCGATTGGAGATCTGTCCCGATTCTGATTATTATAGTTTTTACTGAAAGAGAATCTGGCCTCAATTAAACGCAACTTTCAAAAATCCTATTCTATATTCCATATATCTTTATACCTAAAATGAATATCAAATGAAGGTTTCAAAAGTTTGAAGATAATAAATCCGAAATCAAAAATCGTTGTTCGGTGTTCGATATTCTCTATCGCTTTTTACATTGTGATTTCATAATACCGGGAAAAAGTTTTATCCTTTAACCTTTATCCTTGTTTTTTTTGCATCTATTGCGAGATAATTCTATGTTGAGTGAAACATATCAATCCTCATGTGTACATAAATCACAAACAACCTTAACAAGATGCAATGATCTGTACACGCATTCCATTTAAAGAATTATATGAGATATTCACATCTAATTGATTTAATTGAAGTTACACGCACAATAAATTAACATTGAAAATAAATTATAAAACGGTACAAATTTTGCTCTATTAAAAGTGTAAATAAAAAAACAAGCTAAACCGGGAAAAAGATATGTTAACATGTATTATTTCAGGATTTATCGGCTTCTTTTGCGGGCTACTCGGAATGTCAATTCTTGCCAGTAGCAGCCAGGCCGGATTAATTGAAAAAGAGAGTGTAATGCGGTACGCATTAAAAAAAGTTCTTTTTTGGTACAAATCCCAGCAGCAGCACGATTTTCCGGAAACTGATATCAAAGAAGCCCTGTACCAGGACTGATCCTGAAAATTAATGGTCTTTTGTTTTTTAACTTTGGTTTAATTAAAGTTGAACAGAAGACTTTTTTTTTGTATCTTAAAAAAACCTACACAGGAATTTTATATGGATATTTATAATAAAAATTTAGAGGCTGCTCTTAAAAGATACAATCTTTCCATAAAAGAGCCGACATTACAAACTTTTTTTAAAGAAATTTTGTCCAGCGAGAATATCCTGCCGGATTTTGAACAACAGGCATTGATGTTAAAACTTATAAGCAACTGGAAATTAAGAAAAGATGAAAAAATTATAGCTGAAATTGTAGATATAAAAACAGGTGATTCTGAAAACAATCTGGTTACTATTTTCGGCGTTTTAAGCGTTGACTGGCCGGGTCTTTTTGATGCATGTACAGGCGTGATCCACGAAGTAGGATGGAATATATCATTTGTTAAAGGTCTGTCGCTTCCAGGTCAGCATGAAAATATTGGAATTGTGCTTATAGGAATAGCGATCTCCGACAAAGAAACCCTTGATAAAATTAAAAAAGACAAAAATCTGATTATATCCAAAATAAACCAGGCTGCAGTAGGTACAAAAGCAAAAACATATCTTTTATCAGAAGAGTTCAGAAAGCTGGAAATATACAGCCAGGTAATCGGCCACATTGAAAAAATATACAAAAAAGATGATATTGATAAAATAATAGGCCTGAACGGAGAAGCTGTAAAATATTTTGCCGCAAGATCCAGAGATTACATTGAAAACAGAAAAATTGAGGATATTGCCCGCCAGATCATTCTTAATTATGAATTTGTGTCAAGTATTGATAAAACCGGAGATACAATAAAACTTGATATATCAAATTTTCAGACTAAAGCAGAAGGGACATTTACAGGAATTACTGTTGCAGGTCCATCGCACCTTCTCCACCTTGAAGACTGTCTTAAAACAATAGAATATACAATTCCCAATTTCAGCCTTAAACACAACAGGGAATTCACAACAACCCACGGAGTTTCAGTATTCAGGATTGAGTTTGTTGACTCTGCAGGCAATGCTCTTTCAGAACTGGAACAAAACCGGCTGAAACAGGCTTTTTCCAAACTTGTTCTGACTAAAAAACGGGACAGAGCACAATGGATTGAGTCAATAGGCGGATTTGAACAGTACGCAAGAGCTATTATTCCTCTGCTTGTAAGAGAAGCGGAACAGTCTGCAACAACTCAGGTCTATCAGAGCGTAAGTCAGGCAACGGATATTTTTATAGATTTTAAAATAATTGTGGTAATTCCCTCAAATCAGTCACTTGGCGCAGGTATTATTTCCAAGACAGTAAATAAACTGGAAGAAGTCCCCAGTTTTCATATCCACTCTGTAAAACCTCCGAAAAAATTCGGTAATACAAGGGTGTTTATCATTGACATGAGAGTTCATCTGACTGCAATTGAAAACACCGAAACAATTTATGAAACCATAAGGGAAAAACTTCAGCAGTCCATTGGAAATTTCAGGGATTTTGATGCAGGTATGCGCACATTAGATTCTGCCAAGCTCAGAGCTGTCCGTGAGAAATTAAAGGGTGTAAACAAAAATATTATCAGAGAACTTTACTACAGCATAGAGGACTTTTACAGGATCAGCGCTTCCGGCGATGAAATCGCAGACCATATAAAAATCATTCTGGAAATGCTGGATATAATTAATCAGGACCCCAGGCTCATTCTCAGAATAATTCATAAAACCGGAACAATCTCCCCGTCCGGAGATTTTATACCATCCGCCACACTTTTATGCATTGCATACAAACATCAGCTTTATCTTCTTAAATACATTATTGACCTTCTCGAACCTTATGAAACCACTTTAAGCCGCCTGGAAAAATCAGGCAGAGATATTCTTATCTGCAGACTTACTAAAAACGACAAGCCGTTGTCAGAACACGATGAAAGAGTATTGATTAAAAAAATTGATAAACTTGAAAAAGAGATAACAAAAAAAAATTCTACATAAATTCAACAATCCAGATAATCAGGCTTAAAATAAACAGAACAGCACCTTCTGCTTTTGTCAGCTTTTTTCGCGTAGCAAGAAGAATAACAGCCAATACAATTATTCCCAGTGTCATAAGCATTGTACCGCGTGCGCTTGATTCAACAGCCATTGGGCGCAAAATTACAGCTATACCCAGCACACCCATAAAATTATAAATACAACTCCCGATAAGATTGCCTGCAGACAAACCGTGATGTCCTTTTAAAGTTG
>QNDG01000069.1 GCA_003645915.1 Candidatus Zhuqueibacterota bacterium
ATTATCATATTTTTTCCTGATAGAAAATCGGGATTTCCCCGATTCTGATTATTATAGTTTTTCTTAAAGAGAATCGGGATTTTATCCTTTATCCTTTTCATTTTATCCTTATTTCTATCGCCTCTACATCTGATTCTCATATTTTTTCAACAACATACAATTTTTTATGATTTAAAATCGTTTACAAAATGAATCAAGAATGCTGAATGATGATGGCATGATATTTGAACATTTTTTAAAATTGCTGCACTAAGCTGAAGGAGAGAGAATGATGAAAAATAATTTTGCAGCTATTATTTTGTTTTCCCTGTTTTTATCCTGTTACTCCTTTGCGCAGGAGTATCTTGTTGTGTTTGCATCAAACCTTGAAAGTTCAGGCGGAACGTACAGAGAGGACAATTCGGGCGCGGATCTGTTCAGTGTCAGGTTCAATGCTGAAACAAAGCAGGTTACAAATCTGACAAAACTTACAGATTTCAGCGGAGCTGCGGAATGGTTTCCTTCAATTTCCCCGGATTTAAAGTGGGTTGCTTATAATTATCAGATACATACTTTTAATGAAGTTCATCTTCTGAATTTAGAAACAGGAAAAGATACTGCAATTGTCAGCGATGCAAGATTTCCCGAATGGATAAATGATTCGGAACTGCTTGTCAGTAAAAAACAAGGTGATAGAAGGGATATTTACAAAGTATCTCTTGATTTAAATGGCTTAAGACCGCAAGTTTATTCAGTAGAAAGATTGACAGACTGGGCCAAATGTCCCAACACCTCATTTGCAGAAGATCCGTATCCTGTTCCGGGAGAGGATAAATTTATTTTTCATACTATCAGAGGATCTTTGACTCGTGTTCCCGCTGCTATCGGAATAATAAATGAGGATGGGAGTGGATACAGTTTGATTACAGAGTGGAACGGAAGCGGACACGGTATTGTTAGCAGTAACGGATCCAAAATTGTATGCAGTATGGCAGGAAACGGGAAACCTGTTGTAATTGATATTCAAAAAGATCCTGTTTCAACATCTGTTCTTCCGCTGTCAACAGATGCAGCGGAATTCTCAGGTTATGACACAAGATTTTCCAATGTAAGCAAAGTTGCCTGGACTTATGCTGCGTGGGCAGATTCAGGTAATTCCCTTTTACTGAGCGCTCAGGGATCGTCCCCTGATAATGTATTTTCTTTTTCGCGGATTTTTAATGTCAAATTTGATGAAAACTGGGAATCTCCGGAAATATTTGATATTTCTTCTGAAATTGAGAATCTTGCAGAAAAAACCGGCAGGGATTTTTGTACTGCATCTGCAAGAAAGATTCCTTCTCAGAATAGTGAGACCAGCGTGGTTTATGTGAATATCTTCCTCGGATCAGGTAATCCCGAAAATTCCGGTTTTCCCGATTTCTCCCTTGATGAGAACAGGGATGAGTACATAAAGTTCCGCAGAAATCTTGTTCTTTTCTGTGAGATGATCCACAATCATAATGTTGTAATTAATTGGATGACAAACTGGAATTTTTTAAACGGAGTTTTGAAATGGGAAGATTTCGACCTTATGGCAAGCACAAACGGAAAAAATGTTGTAAGATACATTGCAGAAGACCTTGGAATGAGTGTGGGACCTCACTGCCATGAAAACATGGGATATAATTATGCGGATAACTGCTGCCTTATAGACTCTCTCGGTGTTACACCATCAGATGTTGTGGGTGGTCATATTTCGGATCCTGATGATTCTCATTTTCAGAATTGGGAGAAATTCAGGCATGCTCAGCAGGGTGAGATGTTCCCTCACTATTTCTGGAAAGGGAATATCCTGACACTTCATGCAACATATAAGCATGTCAATAATCCCGAACCCTCAGGCGTGTGGAAACCAAAAGATAAAAATAATTTCTACAAGCATGATCCTGATGCGAATCTTTATGCAATAGGCCAGTACAAAAGCAACCTGCCGGGAATTGTTGAACTTGTCAATCTGTATAAATCCGGCGCGGTTTCAAAAGACAGCATGCTTACAGGTTCTGTAAATTTAAGCCAGAGCCAGCTTGATTCCCAGTTTATCAGTTCCTTTGAATCCAATACCCTTGCTAAGCTGTTAAGCATGCGAGACAAAGGTGAGATTAAGATTATAACTTTCAACCAAGTGATTGACATATGGAAAAGTTCGTTTGACACTTCAGGTTTTGTATATAATGCACCGGAACAGACAGACAGCCGGGTTGACGATTTAATTATTGATAATTTCAGATTAGAACAAAATTCCCCGAATCCTTTTAATTCACATACCACAATTAATTACACCATTCGGGAAGAATCCGAAGTATGTTTGTCAGTTCTGAATATGTCCGGAAGACATGTACGCACTCTGGAACAGGGCAGAAAAGGGGCAGGCAGATATTCAGTAAGCTGGGATATGAAGGATGATAACAATCTTACTGTAGGTTCCGGAGTTTATCTTTACAGCCTCAAAATTAACGGGAATTATAAACAGGTAAGAAAAATGATTCTTATCAAATAGGAGATCTGAAATGGAAAATAAAAGGAATGTTATTGTTCTAACAGTATTATTGAATTTTATTTTGTTTTTAAGTGTTTACAGCCAGTCTCCTGTTTTTAAGACCCACATTCCTTCGGATGCAGGCGGAACAGAAGGAATCTGCGTGAAAATAATCCCTCCGCCGGTTCAGCGTTTTCCCGGCGGAGCCCCTGTGGCAGTTTATGTTGAAGGCGGCACAAAGGGAGACGGACTTGACGGAACAGGGCTTAAGCTTGAACTTGAAGGGTTCGTTGAGATTTATTTTAATTTTCCAGGCAGCGGGCATCTGGAAGATGCAAGCGGAGGTGAGTATGATTTAAGAGGTCCCGAATGTCTGAAAGCGCTTAGGGATGTTATAAAGTTTGCATCAGGAGATTTTGCTGATAATAGCGGTAAAAATCTTTCGGATTTTCTAAAAAAAGTTGATCCTGATTACAATAATGTGGGGCTCATCGGATTATCAAACGGCGGCAATGCTGCAATAGCAACGGCAGGTATGTTTGGAGACCAGTTAAGTTCCCTATCCTGGATTGTTAATTATGAATCACCAGTAGGAGACGGTATGCCCACATGCGATGCAGGCTCAAACGGAAGTTCAACAAATCCCTCGGTAAATCCTGCCTATAATACTAAGACAGGCGAATTTGATCTTTCTCTTATTGTATGGGACGATACTGTTTCAATCAACAAAAACCACTCTTTTGTAAACTTGTGTGAAATGCACGGAGGGTTATATTTTGATGTTAATAAAAACGGAGTAGTTGATGAGGGTATGGATTTTATTCCGGTTCCCTTTGTTTATCAGAAAGGTTCGGATTACAAGGCGTTTTATTCTGTCCGCATAATGCAGGAAGCAGTTGGACGGAACTTGATTCCTTCCACACCTCCTTCTCACATACCTACGTTATCTCAGACAGAGGAATTCTGGTTTTACAGAAACGGAGAAAACTGGATTGAACAGGCTGTACAGAAAATTCCGGATCTCATATTTATAGTAGAAGCTTCGGAAACAGACCATGCACAGTCAGCACCGGATCATCCTCATGTGCTGATCCAGTATCAGGGGTTCTGTGATGCAGGCTGCCGTTTTGTGAGACTTAATCCTGACAGAACATACGTAGAAAAAATTCTTGGTTTTTCTGCTTCGGACGCTGCTGATAATGATGCTTTTGCATCCTTTACTCACCAAAATATAATCACAGGGCTCCAGCCGCCGAGAGCAGGCGGATACCCTATTGCAGTAACAGTAAAAGCTGCAGCGTGTGAAGCAGCTGACAGAACATATTACAATAATACTGATTATCAGATTGATGAGGTTATATCATCGGTTGATCAGACCGGATCAATTCCCAATACAATACAACTTTTTCAGAACTATCCAAATCCATTTAATCCAAGTACAACATTTAAGTTTACTTTGAGCCGTAAATCACAAGTAGAATTAAACGTATGCAATCTCCTGGGACAAAAGGTGGCGGTTTTAAGAGAAGGAATTTTTAATGAGGGCGAGTATTCCGTGGTATGGAATCCGCAAGGGGTTTCATCAGGTGTTTATATTGTCAGATTAAAGGCTGGCACACAGATTTTTACAAGAAAAGTCATATATTCCAGATAGAAAGCAGAAAATTTAAATTTTGAGGTTGTGCGGACAAGAATAATTTTGTAACCCGGAAAATTTAAAATGTATTTAATTAATTGTAGTGTACTTTCAAAGTGTAGCTAAATTTACATGTATGTCTTGATCTAATATAAAAATAATTGATAATTAGATAAATTAATAATGTTTATTAGAAATTCTATCTTGATTTGAACTGATAATTTATGTAAGTTTCGCTGTTCAATTTTGAGCCTGTTTTTGAATGCTTCTGATTTGAATTGGTTTATGTTGTGTTTGAAGTTTTTCCTGAATAATGAATTTATTTGCAGCAGTTCTTTGCTTTGCCTGTTTAAAAGCAAGTTTTTCCTTGCCTGTATTTGCTTGTCAAATGTCTTACATATCCGGCAGGATACTTGTTTAATATCAAACAATTAATAAGGTATTATTAACAGATGAAAAGAATCGGTGTTTATGTCTGTCATTGCGGCGGAAATATTTCTGAAGTTGTTGACGTAAAAAAAGTTGCTGAAACTGCAAAAGAGCAGGGAGAAGTTGTCCTTGTCAGGGATCATGAACACATGTGTTCCGAAACAGGACAGAATCTTGTTATCGAAGATATTAAAGAGCACAAATTAGACAAAGTAGTAATAGCTGCTTGCTCTCCTCAGTTTCAGGGACCTACATTTAAAGCCACTCTGGAAAAAGCCGGATTGTCTCCCTATGTTCTGGAAATGGCAAATATACGCGAGCATTGTGCCTGGCCCCATTTCCACTCTCCTGATCAGGCAACTGAAAAGGCAAAAGGTCTGACCAATATTGCTATAGCAAAAGCAAGACTTGATGAACCTTTAACAAAAAAGAAATTCCCTATTGGTAAAAGAGTGCTTGTTGTGGGTGGTGGTATTGCGGGGATACAAACATCCCTTGATCTCGGAGACGCAGGATTTGATGTATTTCTTGTTGAGAAAAATCCCTCAATCGGCGGAAAGATGCTCCAATTGTCCAGAACCTTCCCTACTGAAGACTGCGCTGCTTGTATCCTGTCGCCGAAAATGGCGGATGTTACATCAAACGAAAATATTCATTTATATTCATATACAGAAGTAAAAGACATCAGCGGATATCTTGGTAATTATGAAGTTACATTAGAAAAAAAGGCTACGTACGTTGATCCTGATAAATGTACAAGCTGCGGTCTATGCGCAAATGTATGCCCCATCAAGGTTCCGAATGAAGTTGACGAAGGGCTTTCGGAGAGAAAGGCAATTTATCTTGCTTCCCCAATTGCAGTGCCTCATTCCTATTTAATTGATGACAGTGTGTGTATTAAGTGCGGCAGATGTGTTAAGGTCTGTGACCCTAAGGCCATTGACCTTGAAAGCTCCGGCGAGCAGGTTAAACTTACTGTTGATACAATTGTTGTAGCCACAGGATATGATATATTTGATGCGCACCGTAAAGCTGTTTACGGATACGGCAGGTACGAGAATGTAATAACTTCATTAGAGCTTGAAAGAATGATTGTTCATTCTGCAGAAGGTAACCCGCTTCGGCCTATGGGTAAAAGAATTGCTTTTATCCAATGTGTCGGCTCAAGAGACGAGCAAGTAGGAAATGAGTACTGCTCAAGAATCTGCTGTATGTATGCGACAAAACTTTCTCAACTTGTTAAGAGATCCGATCCATCAAGAGATGTATATGTATTTTACACTGATTTAAGAGCTTACGGTAAAGGGTTCGAGGAATATTATAAAAGAGGGCAGAACGAGGGCGTAAAGTTCGTAAGAGGACGACCAGCTGAATTAATAGAAGATCCTGAAACGAAAAAAATAACTTTAAGAGTAGAAGATACATTAACAAGATCTTTAATTGAATCGGAGTTTGATCTTGTAGTGCTTTCAGTAGGTCTTGAGCCGAACAAGGGAACGGAAAAAGTTGCAGATATGCTCAGACTTGCAAAGAGTCCGGATGGTTTTCTGCAGGAAGCACACCCCAAATTCAGACCGGTTGATACTCTTACAGACGGAGTTTTCCTTGCAGGAACAGTGCAGGGTCCTAAAGATATTCCTGATACTGTTGCACAGGCAAGCGCAGCAGCAGCCAGGGCAATAAGGCTTATGAACAAAGGTGAATATGATGTTGATCCTGTAATGGCTTTTGTTCATACTGACAAATGTGACGGGTGCGGTCTTTGTGTAGAGCATTGCCCCTTTAATGCAATATCAATTGTTGACAGAAAAACAGACGATGGGTCGTCTTCTCAGGTTGCTGAAATTAACGAGGCTATGTGCAAGGGCTGCGGCAGTTGTACCGCATACTGTCCTTTGGATGCACTGGATCTTCACTGTTATACAAATGATCAACTGCTTGCGGAGATTGAAGCTGCACTTTCCGATAAAAAAGAAGGTGACTACAGAGTTATTGTTTTTGCTGATGATATGACTGCTTACAGGCTTGCCGACAATGTAGGGACAGCAAAAAAAGATTATTCGTTAGATTCCCGAATAGTCAGAATCCCCAGCGGCAGCAGAATTACTCCTAAATTAATGTTAAAAGCAATCAGCCTTGGAGCAGACGGGATTCTTTTCGGGGAGAGTGAACAAAAATCCAATCCTTTTTCGCACAGTGTGGCTACAATCCAGGAAAATGTATCAAAAGTACAGAAAATATTAGAAGAGTACGGGATTGAAAAAGACAGAGTACGTCTTGTTCAGTTTGTAACAGTTATGCTTACCGGATTTGTGAACAACATTAATGCTTTATCTGATTTTGTAAGAAACCTGGGCCCGGTTCCTGAAGATGTAAAAGAAAAACTGGGTAAAACAATAGACGAAAAATTATTCGGATAATATTATGGCAAGAAAAATTGTAATAACGTCGGAAAATGTTGCTTTCTTAAAAAAGATAAGCGAGCTGTCGGATCAGGTAATAACCAGATGTGATCAATGCGGAACATGCTCAGGAAGCTGCCCAA
>QNDG01000070.1 GCA_003645915.1 Candidatus Zhuqueibacterota bacterium
ATCTTTAATCTCCATCATCAAATAATGAGTAACTTTTTACTGCCGGACCTTTTTTTATATGAGAAGGAATATCCATAAAAATATTCACATATTCATTTGCTCTTATCGACTTTATCTCATATTTATTTAAAAAGTAATCCAACTGCTCAGAATTCGGATTACCCTCAAATATAGTTAAATCTAAGTCATCTCGTAATTTCATTAATTCAAAGTTTATTATAGCTTGTTCTTTGAAAGCAGTCAATGTATCTCTCTGATATTTAGTAAGTGATTCTTTATCCAAATTTTCATATACAGAATTTATTGTCTTATATTTATTTACCAAATTAATTAAAACTGATGAGGAAATCCGTTTAGTGCCTGGAATATTATCTATACTATCTCCTCTAAAAATCTGAAATAATAAAAAATCTTTAGAATTCACTCCATATTCATTTTTAACCATTTCTTCATCATAATACTTCTCCGGATATTTTTCAGATTTTGGCCTAATTATTATCACTCGACCATCTTGTACTAATTGAAAAAAATCTTTATCAGAACTGTAAATAAAAATCTGATTTTCATCCGTACTATATTTTTTTACAAGAGAAGCTATAACATCATCAGCTTCCTCTCCATCACATTCAGCCTGAGTTATGTTAATATTAACTAAAGCCTGTTTTAAATCATCTTTATCAAAAAAACTAACAGAATGATTTCTATTAGCTTTATAATCTGCAAAAACCCGTTTTTTTCTTTTAGGATCTTTATCCCAAGCTACTATTATATGACAATAAGGAAACTTATTTTTAACTGTTCTTAAACCTATTAAAAAACCGTACATACAACCAGAAGATATTCCAGTGGTTGTTTTTAAAGTACTAAAAGCATAATATGATCTATATGCAAGGCCGTAACCATCTATAATTACATAGTTCATTATTTTACTTTTCCTATAATAGTAGCCGGAATAGGAGCTATAATCTCTCTAGACAGTCTTTTTATTTTAACTACAACTTTTTTTCCCCGGTCTTCAACTGATATGATTTCACCCACTAAATTTTTAAAAACTCCATCTAATATTTTAACTTTTGATCCAATTATATATTTTCTTTTTAAAGAGTTTTTAAGTTTTCTTTTAAGGCCTCCTATAGTCCTGGATGAAACAGTTTGATATTTTCCGCCATAGTACAAAAAACCCGTAAAAATTTTTTCCTCTTTAACATTAAACATGTTCTGTCTAACTTCATAACAATCCTTAACAAAAGCATATCCTTCCAAAAGAGTATTAGTACTTACATATGAACCCATTTGTTCATATGCTATAGGTATAAAATATTCAACGCTATCTCCAAACACATTTATAATAGCATTTTGTATATCTTTATAAGTTACATCTTCAAAAATATCATTTAATTCAAGGATTAACCACCGGTTTAACTCGGGCAACTCTTCCTCCTACTAAATTTTGAGAAAATTCTTCGGCTGAAAGATTTTCTCTGCTACCAGTATTTTCCCCGAGTCTTTTTTCTTTTGGTAAAGGCCAATTTAAAGGCACATTTTCTTTTTCTTCTTTTTGTTCTGCTTTATGTTTCATCCTTTGTTCCCGAAGTATACGACTCCGTTCATTTACATCTAATTTTGATAATTCTGTAAATGAAAGATTTTTAACATTTGGGGCTCTTTTTTTTGATTGATTTTGAATTTTTATATCATTCAAGGGGATTTGTTTTGCAAAACTGTTTATTTCAAATTTAGAATGTAAAATAACCAAATCACTCTGTATACCTATCTTCTCAATATATTTATCTCTTTTTATTAAATAGTCAAGAAATTCGGGTAAACTTGACCCATGTATCTCTTTTAATTTCCGTAAAAATTCACGATACTTTTCAGAAAATTTATCATAACCATATAAATATTTAACAGCGTCATTAACTAATGAAAGCATGAGATTATAAAACTGTGTCGCTGATAAATATGAAGAAATAGAATGATATGTATCTAAAACTTTACTTAAATCAATACCAAGATTAGCTACTATCTCGAATATATCTTCCTCAAAATCCTTATAAATCAGATTCAAATTTTTAACACTAATTTCGTCTAAATAAGAGATCTTCTCTAACATATTCAAGGCACTTCTAACATGACCCTTTGATTTTTCAGAAATTAAAACTAAAGCATCATCTTGATAATTTAAATTTTCCTGTTCACATATATATTTTAAACGATCAAAAATTATAGAGGGTTCTACAGAAAACAACTGCAGTTCCATACACCGTTCTCTTAAAGTAGGTGCCATTTTATCCGGATTTGTCGTACAAAACATATAGATTAAATGTTCCGGACATTGTTCAATCTGTTTTAACAGGGCATCCTGACCTGCTGTCGATATATCATGAGATTCATCAAGAAGAATAATTTTTTTATCCGACACGGATAAAAAGGCTCCTTCATCTCGGAGCTGTTTCATATCTTCTTTCCCGCTAAAAGAAGCGGCATCTAATTCCCTATAACCAAAATGCTGCTCTTTAGCAAATAATTTACATGACTCACATTTATGGCAGGGATTATTATCAATTGGAGAATCACAAAGTATAGCATTAGAAAAAATTCTACCTAATGTAGTCTTACCTATCCCTTGCAACCCGGAAAAAAGATAAGCCGAAACATAGTGCTTTTTATCAACACTAGCTCTTAAAATTTTAACAACAGAATCTTGACCTATCACGTCATCAAAAATAACAGGTCTATATTTCCTCGAAAATCTGATAATTTTTTCCTTGTAAAAAAATTATTAAAAACCGAGCATGAATATTCATTATAATAATATAATAATAATCTTTTAATAAAAAATTGTCAACATTTTTTATTCAATTTCGTAAAAAATTTTTGAATCACGATTTCTCCTTCTTTTTCTAATGGGCCATTTTTTCGTTCTTATTAACTTAAGTTTTTGTCTTTTATTCATTTTTCTCATATATCTGAATTTATTATAAGCCTCGATAAAAGGAAGATTAGTCTCCAAATAAACTACTTCAAAGGGTAGAGCATTAGGATTACTCCTGAAATATCTGCCCTTTTTAAATTTCTTTAATTTATCGAGCTCCTCCTCTAAGTCCCGTGTCATGCCCGTATAATAAGTATCATTAGCACAATGTAAAATAAAAAGGATCCAACTTAAATAACGTATCTTCATAATTCGCTCGAAAAAAAAAATCACGCTCCCGTGATAATTTTTTTGTTAAATTTTTTCAAATATTAAACCAATTAATTCTCCGGCAAGTTTCTCAATATTAACACGTTTAACAGGATCAAATTCTTTTGCCAGTATAGAAATTCGAGTCACAAAATCCCATCTATTACTGACTTTGTTTTCTTCCACTTCCTGAAAAAGTAAGTTATGAAACTTCTCATTTAAGCCGCGCCGTAATCGAATATTTCTTAATAATTCTTTTGTATCATCTTTTTGTTGAAGAAGTTCTTTTGCTGATTGTACCTTTTCTTTCAACTCATATAACTGATTTTTCAAATAAAAAACTAATTGTGGAAACATATCTTTTATTAAAGAGGGCTGTATACCTTCATAGTCAGTTTCAAAATAAGATTCCCCTGAATAAATTCCAATCATTGCAGATTTAGAAGCTAATCTAAACAGCATAGTATCTACAGAGATTGGCACAGCTCCTAATTCACTTACAGTTACGGAAAAACCGGTAGTACAAACTTCTCCTTCAACTTCAAATGTTTCTTTTGAGACAAAACGTACATTTAGCAATAAGTCATCACGCCCATCTCCAATTGCATACCACATATTAAAGTCATCCCCAATTACATTAGCAATACTGGACATAATTTCATAATTCGATATATTAGTAAATTCCACAGGAAGAAGAGCTCTTATAATATATTTATCTTGCTGAGCAGTTTTTCTTAATTTAGCCAAAACTGCAGCTTTTTCTTCTTTCAAAGCAGGTAGCCAACAACTTACCATTTGATTTCTCATATACTCAGGGTTCTTTATAAAAAACGAATATGGAATACCCATTATTTTACAGAATTGTTTAGTTCCATGAACAACCTTAGGATGTTTTGGTTTTTCCGGATCAGTTTTAAAATAATAAGAAACTGCATCAGTATATAAGCGCATTTCTGATTCTTTAGACTCAAACTTCAATGATTGCATATCAAGGCACTTATCTTCACATCCCTTTGAAAATTCTTCTAAGCGCTCTAACAGGTCCCTAAATGATTTATCCATCATTTACCCCTTTTTTAAATGTAATTAAATTTTTTATGATATTTTTCAAACGTGCCCTTACCCCATAAACCCTATAGAGCTAAGTACAAGCCATGATATTCAAATTTTAGTCATATGCTCCATAAAAAATCTCCGGGTATTTCCTTTAATTTTTTCATTATAAATTGGGAGAATTTATTTGGACCTAAACATTCTAAACATCTCGCCGGATCTTTATACCCCAAAGATAAAGAAAATACATTATCTCTTTCCAGAGCTCGCTTCTCAGCATATTTTCCTGTATTATCAGAATCAAAAATAACAACAATATAATCACAATAAAATTTTAACAACTTATATTGGGCGTCATTTAAACCCGCAGTCAATAGGGCAACCGAATTTGAAATTACCTTTGAAAGAGATATACTATCAATAGCCCCTTCCACCACAAAAGCACAATTTCTTTCATAAATAAAAGGTAAAGCATCATATAATCCAAAAAAAAATCCAGTATATTTACCTTCATCTAAAACAAAATTTTTAAATTCTTTAGATTCAATATCTCTTCCAGATATGCCTATTACTTTTCCTCTTTCATTTTTTAAGGGAAAAATAATTTTATTTTCAAATTTAGCCCCTTTTTTACATTCATCAACAAAACGACCCCAATCTGAACTCCCGTCATTAGAAAGAGAAATTATTTTATTATAACCCAATTCATATTTTTTTATATCTTCATCAGTTATATATCTAGAATGTAAATAATTCAACACATCAGGATATCTGTATATAGAATAATGGCAAAATTTCACTAAAGTATCTAAAAAACATGGTTGATTATATTTCATAAAAAATAAACCAATTTGCTGGAACATGAATATCATTATAATCTTTATATTCCAGTTTAAAATTTCTTTTTTGTCCCCATAAGCTCCTGATTATTTCTTCTGTGGGAGTCCATAAATGTTGAAAATTTTGTTCCTGGGGTTGATCAGGTAAAGATATAAAAACCCCTTTTAAAGCTAATCTATCTATTTTTTCAATATATAATGGGACAGATTTATCCAGATCTACATGCTCTAAAGTTTCAAAGCATAAAACTACATCAAATGTATCGACTAATTTAATATCTTCAAAAAAACCATTATGCACTATATAATCGACCGCATTTTTATATGCATACCTCATTGCAGAGTCAGCAAGAGATTTCATTAATTCAATTCCAGTTACTTTATATCCTTCATTTATTAATAAAAAATCCAGCCACCCATCAAAACATCCAATATCTAAAACAGTTTTAGCATAGGTTTTTTTTAATATTTCAATAGTCTTTTTAAAATGGAACTTATCCCTGATAATCCTTAAATGTCTTTCAGGATATGGCATATAAGCGGGGCCAAGATTAATATGATGAGCTGCAATTCTTTCTAATCTATTCAAAATCAGTTCTTCTATTGTTTCAGTTCAACACCAAAAGATTCACACTGTTTCATGATCTCCCGGTATATCCAATCAGGCACCTTTTCAAAAAAAGGTTTTTTAGTTTCAGGATGAAAACGAAACATAGGCACACCTCTTTCAACCACACCTTTTTCACCCTTTCGGCCTATTAAATCATGATAATAGATAGAAACAATGTATTTATTATCTTCAATGGGTAAATTTTTCCATTTTCCGCTTTTTACACGAGCCTGTTTTATAAAGCGACCTTTAGAAGTTTCCCAGTCTATTATTTCTTCTAATTTAGCTAAACGGTTTATTAAACAGAGTTTAGTATTAGGATACTTCTCTTTTATATAATGCTCATAAAAAGAGGTCAAAAATAATAAATCACCAACTTTTAAATCATCCATACTAAATATTAGTTATTAGACAGGATTTTTTAAAGTAAAATTTTATAATTTTGATATAAAGGAGTCAAAATCAGTTTCAGTATTCAGAAGAATTTTAAAATCATTAATCTTATCTTGAGTAATACCTTCATTGGGAGCACATGTTTTAGAGGGGAATTTACAATAAACTCTACCACAAAATTTCAATTTCTTTCTTCTTTTTAAAAACCGAATCATTTTATCAGAAAGAATACCTGTTTTATTCTTATAAAAAACTACATTACTCTGACAATCGGGACAAAGATAGATAAAAAATTTCATAAAATTTCTTACCTCAGCATCTATTGGAAATCCACAAGCCGGACATTTTAATGATATTGTAATCTTAGCCATTGATTCTCACATTTAAATAATGTCTCATTATTGTTATAGCACAACCATGTAAATAATCTTCTCGAGACATTACACAGGGTTCTATTACTGACACATTATAGCCCCTGTTACATAAACTATTTACAGTAAACATAACAGATGTGTGTGTCTCAAGACCAATAACAGTAATATCTTTAGTATTCTGTTTTTTTATTAAAGTTTCAATTTCAGTATTATATAAGGCATCATAATATGTTTTATCATCTTTTAAATCTGCAAACTTTCTTAAATTTTCATGAATTTCGCAGTCATAGCTATTAGCTATGGAATGAGTCTTTTCCGACATAAAAATAGTATCTTCTTTTCCATGGATTTCTCTAACAAATATTTTCTTTCCAGAAAATTTTGACAGAAAATCCATTACACGTATTTTTAATGTCTCAGCTTTCTCTCCCATATAAAGGGAACCTTTTTCTGATAAAAAGCTGTTTTGTAAATTCAAGGCAAGCAGCGTCATATTTAAGTCTCATTTATAAATAGATCATTAAAAATATTTTTCAAAAAAATAAAATCTTCTTTAGCTCCTACTTTTCTCCAAGCTGTTCTTAATAAAGCGCTGGGATGATAGGTAACCATTACTGGTATATTTTCATAGGTTATCATC
>QNDG01000071.1 GCA_003645915.1 Candidatus Zhuqueibacterota bacterium
AGGAACAACAGGAATTTTTCAAATTAAAGAGGGCTGCGAATTCAAAATTGCAGCCCTCTTTATATATTAAAATTAAGGGGGTGTTTAAAGCATAAGCATAACACCAAGTCGACCTGAAATAAAACCGAGAAAAGATCCGGCAATAACGTCACTTGGATAATGTACGCCGTTATATACTCTGGAAAAACCAATTATTGAAGCAGTGCTGTACAGAGGAATTGTTATTGAGGGATAAAAATGATTAAATACAGTTGCCATGACAAATGCTCCGGCAGCGTGTCCTGAGGGAAAGCTGAACATATCAGGAGCCTTAACAATTGATTTTATCTGAGGTAATGTTAAAAAAGGTCTTATTCTGCGCAATTTTAATTTAAGTAAAATTTGTCCTAATGTCTCTATAAAGAATGCAGCAAAACCGGTACGTACAATAGGAGCGGAATTTCCGCGGTCAAAAATTGCTGTAAGTCCTATTATTGCAGGGTAAAGGTAGCCGTAACCAAAATGGGAGACTCCGAACATTATTCTGTCAACCGGTTTTTTACCGTTCCATTTTGAAATCTGTACGCACAGCCATGTGTCAAATTTGTTAAGATTTTCTATTAAGTTTTTTACCATAGGTCTCCTGTATCTTGTTTTTATAAACACAGTTTTAATTCTAGCAAAATTCGTACCACATGAAAATACTGCAATTAAAAGTCGTTTTTTAAGTAAAATTTACAGCTTTATAAATATAGTGAATTTTAATTTATTAGTAAAGTAAATTTTAATGTCCGGCCAATTTATTGTTTAACTTTAAGAGTCATTTTAGCTTTTAATTAGAACATATTTAATCACAGAAGGAATTAATTTTCTGTACTTTAAAAAATTAAATAATTTTAGGCTGCTTTTTGATTATACTTGTTGTTTTCTAAGCTGTAGTGTGATAATTTTAAAATTGGGTTGTTATTTTTACAATGAATTTTTAATTACATTATGTAAAAAAATCAAAACAGGAGAATTTAATAAATAAAAATAGGTTTAAAAAATTGTTGACTTTTGGGGTGAAAGTTTTAATTTTTATACATATAATGTTTTTTATCAGGGATCAAAATTATTAAGAATAAAAAAATATTTATACTGATACTATTTTTAACAATAATATGGTATGGAGCTATTTTTATCCCCCCTATAGCATATAAGAGTGATTTTATAAGCAAAAAAACAGGAGGTGCTGTAATCTGTTTTTTTTCAAATGTATGTCATCAGCAGGAACAGAGATCTTTTAAAATACATGGAGTCCAACTGGCAGTTTGCTCCCGATGTACAGGGCTTTATACAGGTTTTTTTGCAGGGGTTATTTTTTACCCGTTTTTATCCGGAAAATTTAAATTTAAAAAATTACTTATTGCAGGGGCTGTTTTATTATTTTTGGAATTTATTTTTTCACATCTTTATATGTTTAATTCTTCCAATACAATCAGGTTTTTAACAGGGTTATTACCAGGTTTTGTAGTTGCAAACATATTTATTAGTGCAGCTTATGAAATTACAAAAAACAAGAGGTGAAAACATGGAAAATAATGAAAGTAAACTAATACCTTCTTTGGCAGGTGGTGCTGTAATTGCAATACTGTCAACGTTTCCGGTTATAAGTGCAGGCAATTGTTTATGTTGTATGTGGGTTATTGCCGGAGGTATTGTTGCGGTTTATCTTTATAATAAAAATTTACCTGAAAATAAAGAATTAACCCAAAGCGATGCCCTTATTATCGGTGTCCTAAGCGGTATTTTTGGAGCTTTGTTTGCTACATTGATTAATTATTTCTTTATTGTAATAGGTTACAGGCCAGGGATGGCTTTTCTGGAATCATTTATTGAATCCAAAAGAGATATAGCACCGGAAGTAAAAGACATGATTGAAAGTTTCAAGGGTAATGAGGGGTTGTTCGGACCCTTCATTGTCTTTGTACAGCTTGGCGTAAAACTTATTATTTATACGGTCTTCAGTATGCTGGGCGGAGTTATTGCAGGAGCATTTTTAAATAAAAAACAGGAAAAAAATAAAAATGAATAAATTAATACCTGTTTTTTTGTTTATTATTTTATCACCTTTTTTATTTACGTGCTATAACGGGCATGGATTATCTCCTTTTGTCAGCGAGATGAACGGAACAGGTATTAAAGGGCATATCACTTTTACAGGCAAGTGGCCTGATTCAACAAAGGAGGTCAGAGTAGCTGTTTTAGACAAATATCCGGAAGGAATCTCTGACCCTGATTCTCTGATGGGATTTGTTCTGAATAATCTGATTGCTTTAAGTGATACAATCCCGCGGTTTGTAAATGAGTATGATTACTTTATTACGGCAGAAGAAGGGTTTTACGAATGGGTAGTTGTAGTTTGGTTCCCTGATATACCTTTGTATTTGTTTGGAGTAAGAGAGCTTGGTGCATATTACAGCAGCACTGATGATACCAAACCCTGCCCGGTTTATATTTCAAAAGGAAGTGTAATTTCCGGCATTGATATCACAGCTGATTTTAAGAATCTGGAAAATAACGCCCCTTTTTTTAAGAGGAATAAAAAATGAAAAATATTGCTGCCGTAATAATAACTTTTCTGTTGTTTTTCTCTACTATGTTAAAAGCGGAGCATCAGAGCACTGGTTTGATAAGAGGTGTTGTAAAAGACAAAAAAACAGGTGAACCGCTTATCGGTGTAAACGTTATAGTAAAAGGTACTGTACTGGGTGCTTCTACGGATAAAAACGGAAGATTTTCAATTCCCGTGTCATTGAAAAAAGCTGTTGTTGAAGCTTCAATGATCGGATATATTAAATCCGTAAGGGTATGGGAAAAAGGGCAAAAAGAAATAGTATTCAAATTAAAACAGACAGCTCTTTTGCAGGAGCCATTGATTGTAACTGCCACTAAGAGTAAAAAATATATAGAAAATTCTCCTGTATCAATTGAAGTTGTTAAAAGACGCGACATAGAAAAAAGAAATCCGGTTACAATTGACGAAGTGCTGACCACAACGTCCAGTGTCCGGGTTATTGACGGGCAGCTTGATGTGAGAGGGTCAACAGGTTTTAACTGGTCTGCAGGGAGCAGAGTATTACTTCTTGTTGACGGGCATCCTATGATCAGCGGCGATGCGGGCAGTATTAATTGGGATCTTATACCTGTGGATGAAGTTGACAGGGTTGAAATTATGAAAGGCGCAGGATCTGCGTTGTACGGTTCCAATGCAATGGCAGGAGTTGTTAATGTAATAACCAAAGAGCCGTCAGATGTTTCGAAAACCCGTATAAAAACATATCTTGGTATTTATGATGAGCCGGCATATGAGACCTGGGTGTGGACAGGCAGATTTTTACCAGGTATGATAAAAAGAGGAGAAAATATTAATTTAAAGTCAGCTCTGGGTTTTAAAGGCGTAGATATAACTCATACCAGACACATAGGAAAAGCAGGAGTGCTTTTATCTTTCGGTCAGAAGCAGTCAACAGGTTATCAGCAGAACGGAGATTTTGTTAAGTATAATGCACTGTTAAAAGTAAAAATGCCGGTAGGGCAGAGAGGGCACCTGGAGATTTCAGGGCAACTGGCAAACAATAACCATAGTGATATAATACAGTGGAAGAGCCAGAACTCTCCTCTTGAAGTACCGGAAGATGAATTGGGAAACAGAGTTATTTATAAAAAGAAAAGCTTGTTTGCAACGTATAAATATCTTGTATCAAAAAAGTGGGCTTTAACAGGTAAGGCTCAGTGGTACAGGTGCGACTGGGAAAACTTTTTTTCTGATAACAGGGACTATGCTGTAACAGACAGAACAGGTTTTGAGGTTCAGGCTGATTATGTTTCCGGAGCACACTCTGTAACAACAGGTATTGAAGGCACTTATTACAAGACAAATTCTCTTATTTACGGCAACAGATTTGTCTATGACCTGGCATTATATGCTGAAGATGAAATTGCAGTATCAAAAAGAATCAGAGCTATTATCGGAACAAGGTATGATTATCATGTTATTGATGTAATTTCTCAGGATCAGCAGATAAGTCCCAGAACAGGATTGATTTTTAAACCGTGGAAATATACTTCATTAAGAGCATCTGTTGGCCACGGTTTTCGTGCTCCGTCAATTGCAGAAGTGTTTGCAAACACATCTGTATCGGGCTTTCGCGTAGTGGGGAATCCAGATCTTAATAAGGCGGAAAGGTCGTGGAATTTTGAGACCGGAATCAGGCAGACAATGGCTTTTCCTGCAACCTGTTCAGATACAAAATTTTCAGCAAATCCGTTTAAATGGTTTTTACAAAAAGCAAACCCTGCATTTATTCTGGATTTGTCTGTGTTCTGGATGCGATATAAAAATATGATTGATGTTACAATGAATCCTGAAAAGCAGGCTTTCCAGTTTGTAAACCTTGGAAAAGCGCGTAACAGTGGTGTTGAAGTTTTATTAAAAACAGTGTTATTTGATAATTTTTTATCAACAAACTTAGGTTATACATATCTGGATCCAAAAGATCTTGAGACCGGTAAAATGTTAAATTACAGATCGCGCCACAGATTAACAGCAGGATTTGATGTAAACATTAACAATTTCAGCTTTGGAATGGATTACAAATATGCAAGCAGAATTGAAGAAGTGGTAAATATTTACAATTCCGATGAGAGAGTCCCTGTTTATGTAACTGATTTCAGATCAGGATATAAATTTTCTCATTTCAGGATAAATTTTGATATTAAAAATCTTTTTAATTATCACTATGTTCTTAGGCAAAGATATTTAGAACCTGTAAGACATTTTGTGATTACTTTGAGGGGCGAATTATAAAAAAGGGAGGATTGTACGTGTCAGAAAAACTTACAGATTTCAGACAGTTAAATGTTTGGCAGAAGGCTCATAAACTGGTATTGGAAATTTATGAAATTACAAAGAAGTTTCCAAAAGAAGAGAAAAGCGAGATAGTTTCACGTATGCGTTCAGCTGCAGAGTCTGTACCTGTGAATATCGGCTCGGGTTTTATGAGAAGAGAACAGGCAGAAAAGGAGAGATTTTATAAATTAAGCCAGGAAGGTATAGAAAAGGTGAAGTATTATCTTATTTTAACTAAAGATCTGGGGATGTTAAAAGATAATGATGAAATTCTTCTTGCTGCAATGGAGGTGGGGAGAATGTTGACAGGTCTTGTAAGATCAGCAAAAATAAATAGTTAAACCCAATTCATTTAATGTAAAGTCAGGAGGCAAAATGGCTGGCGGATTACAGGAGAGTGAGGGGAAACTCTCTGATAAAGTAAAAGATCTTCACAGGGCAATTGTTTCTCTTGTTGAAGAGCTGGAAGCAGTTGACTGGTATAATCAGAGAGCTGAAGTGTGCAGAGACAAAGAGCTGCAAAATATATTAATTCACAACAGAGACGAAGAAAAAGAGCATGCTGCAATGCTGCTTGAATGGATACGAAGGAATGATTCTGGTTTTGATAAAGAGATAAAAGACTATCTTTTTACAGACAAACCTATTGCTCATAAGTAAATATTTGGTCAGAGATAATAGATGTAAATAAAAATTGCAGTACTTGAATTAACAGGAGGAGTTTTGGGAAAACCTGTAATGATAAGTGTTTCCGGAGTCAGGGGGATTGTGGGTCAGGGGCTTACTCCTGAGCTGATGCTAAAGTTCAGCGCTGCTGCCGGAATGTTTTACGGAAAAGGAAGTGTCCTTGTAGGAAGGGATTCAAGAGTAACCGGTAATATGATAAAACATGCTGTGTTTTCCGGTCTTATGTCAGTTGGATGCGACCCTGTGGATATTGGTATATGCTCTACACCAACTGTTGAGCATGCAGTAAAATTTTCCGATGCTGTAGGCGGAATAATAATTACGGCAAGCCACAACCCTGCGGAATGGAACGCGTTAAAGCTTTTAAACAGAGACGGTATTTTTCTTAATGAAGAGGAAGGCAGGAGAGTAAAGGATATAATAGATAAAGATTTAATTGAATATGTCATGTGGGAAAATATCGGCGTTAGCTCGGAAAAGACATGCGTTACTTCCGCGCACATAAAATCAATACTTTCAATGGATATTATTGATGTTGCAAAAATAAAAGAGCGAAAATTTAAAGTTGCTTTGGACTGTGTTAACGGTGCTGGAAGTACAGTTATGCCGGAAATCCTGGGTGAACTTGGATGTGAGATATTTCCGATTAATATGGAACCCACAGGTGATTTCAGCCACAACCCTGAACCAGTGCCTGGAAATCTTACAGAGCTTTGTCAAGTAGTAAGAGATAATAAGGCTGATATAGGTGTTGCAGTTGATCCTGATGTTGACAGATGTGCAATTATTGATGAAAATGGCAATCCTGTTGGCGAGGAATATACACTTGTGCTTTCCGAAAAATATGTTCTGGAAAAAAGAAAGGGCCCTGTTGTTGCAAATGTTTCTACAACACGGGCTGTTGACGATGTTGCAAGAGAAGCAGGAGTTGAGGTTTTTCGTACCAAAGTCGGAGAGATTAATGTTGTAAAAAAGATGATTGCTGTTAATGCATCAGTTGGAGGAGAAGGAAACGGAGGGTTGATATTACCTGATGTGCATCTTGGAAGAGATGCTCCTATGGCTGCTGCTGTAATTCTGTCTGCTCTTGCTGAGAGCGATAAAACAGTTTCTGAGCTAAAAAAAGAAGTGCCTTTGTATTATATGGCTAAAAACAGGATAGAGATTGCAAATGCCAATGCAGATGAGATACTTAAAAAAATAATTGATATGTCAGATGAATCAAAACTGGATCTGACTGACGGTGTTAAAATAAATGAAGAAAATTACTGGATACAGGTAAGAAAATCAAATACAGAACCGATAATAAGAATAATGGCAGAGGCCGCTACACAGGAAAAAGCACAGTCTTTATGTGATAGGTATATTGAAATTATTAAAAAGTTTACAGGTTAATGTTTTCCCTTGACTTTTTAATATGATATGCCTATTTTATCTTAATATAATATTGTTTGTGGCGGTCAGGTTTATTCTTCTTAACAGGAGGTGGAAAATGGGGAAAAGGCTATTTTTATTTTGTTTTTTTTCGGTTATTG
>QNDG01000072.1 GCA_003645915.1 Candidatus Zhuqueibacterota bacterium
CGCTCAAGGCATCTGGAGCGCAAAATCTTTATTCTATCTATCACCTGAGTCCTCCTGAATAGGTTAAAATATTGTTCATATCAAACCAAAGCTTTACTTCTCCTCTTACTGACTTCTCCGGGCTATCGCATGTAGAATAAGACATTCTAATACCTCACGTTTTAGTCCAAAAATACCGTCCATACTTGTGTAAAATCTGGGATTCTATACTCTGCATATAGTTTTTAATACAATTATATTTTCAACAATTGTACCTGTAATTATTACCACAGCTCTTAAAACACGGCTCTTTAAAAAAGATGAGGCTGTAGCAGCATGATAAAAAAATATTTAATAACTCTGATAACTCTTACTCTTTATGTTACTGCTGTTGAGGGACAAAATAAAGACAGCACAAATACGGAAAATCTCTTTTTAAAAGAAAAACTCCGGATTATAAGTTTTTCAGATTTCCCCGGATTTGTCTTTTCAATACCATTACTGAACATAAGAACAAATTTTGCCCCGGGCTATCCTGTTTACACCGGAATGAAGGGATTAAGCTCAAAACAGACTCATTTTCTTTTTAACGGAGTTTCACTTAATGATCCAATGACAGGAAGATTCAATCTTCATAACTTAGCTCCTGATCTTATTGCAGGTACAAGTGTGCAATATAATGGGGACAAATCCGGAAATCCACTTACGTTAATTTTTCTGCCGATAAAAACTCCTGAGAATCATTCTTACACAAGAGCAATTTATCAGTATAATACCGGTACTGAAAGCAGTATTGGAATTACATTCAGCCAGCCGCTTTTAAAAGGTCTTAAATACAAGGCAGGCTTTTCTTTAAGAAAATATAACAATTTAAATTCCGACAAGCAGAACAAATACAATAACAGTTTTGTTATTATCAATTCACAACTGTATAAAAACTGGCAGACCAATTATACGCTTCTCAGATCTGACAATAGTCTGCTGTTGAACCACAGTATTGTTGTTTCTGCAGACTCCGCTGTTCTTAAAGATCCTGTTCAGGATCAGATTTTAACAAATCATATATTTACAATAAAAAACGATTCAATAAAATTCAGACCTGAATTTACATTCCACAGAATGACAAATACTCTGTCCCTGGGACAATTTGAAAGTCAGAATAAATATACAATAAACAGCAGTAGAAATTCTTTTACATGCAGTGCAGGATTCAAATTCCGTAAAATTGATATTACATTCGGGATGCAATTTACTTCCAACAATGCAACAGTAAAAGACTCTCTTAACTATAAAAACACAGAATTTAAAAGCAGTATAACTTCAACAATCTTCATTGGTAAGAAATCAATATTTACTCTTGGTATATTTCCCCAAAAATTTAATAGTAATAATTTTAATTTGGGATTCTCCGGAAAATACAAACTTAAATTATATGATAAGTTTCACCTGACTTCTTCTTTCTCAAGATTACTTAGAAACCCGGTACTTTCCGAAGTTTCCGGAATCCATATATTCAGCACTGTTCCCAATTCTGTTACATTTTATAACCTGGCCTTACTGGATAGAAATCACATTACAAATAAAAATCTTATGCCTGAAGAAATCAGAACAGGAGAAATCAGTATTAATTATTCAGATAAAATACTTAACACAAAAATTGCAGTTTATTCTTCAGAACTTAACAGATTAATTATACCTGAACTTACTCAGCAAGGTGTAATTTTTAACAACTCCGGTACGGAAACTGATGCCGGGATCAGAACAGTCCTGAATTTCTCTCCTCTAAGACAGACAGGAATTCTTTTTACTAACAATTTTCTTTTTAAAAACAATTCATCATTTAATCCGGATATAAACGGCTCTCTTGCTATTTATGCTCACATGATACTTTTCACCGGGGATATAGATCTTATACTGGCGCCTTCAATAAGATTCTGGTCAGGCTATCAACTGTTTGATTTTGAATACGGGAATTATCAGAGAACAGTTAAAGTAAACAGCGGTGCAATATTTAACTTTAAAGCAGTCATGAAAATAATGAAAAATGCACATGTTAATTTTGAAGTTACAAATGTAACCGGAATTAATCCGTTTATAAATAATATTCAATACTTGCCGGAAAGAACATTTCTTGCCAGCATTTTATGGGAATTATTTGATTAATAAAGACATTAACAAGGAATAATAAGCATGATAACAAAGGTAAGAAAACGAGACGGGAATATTGTCAAGTTTGATATTGAAAAGATAGCATTCGCTATTTTCAAAGCAACAAGAGCTGTAAAAAATCCTGACAGACAATTAGCATCAAACCTTGCGTCAAAAGTAACTGAAATTCTGAATAAAAACGTAATTGATAAAAATATTGTGGAAATTGAACAGATTCAGGATGTCGTTGAACAAGTTTTAATGGACAGCGGCAGGTATAAACTTGCAAAAGCCTATATACTCTACAGAGAACAGCATAAAAAAATCAGAAATGTTAAGGACCTTTTCAGCAATATAGACATAATTGATTCCTATTTAAATCAGGACGACTGGAAAGTTAAAGAAAATGCAAATATGGCATATTCTCTACAGGGACTCAATTTTCATATTTCCTCGCTGATCAGCACACAGTACTGGCTCAACCAGATATATTCCGAAGAGGTTAAAGACGCTCACACCTCAGGTGACCTGCACATTCATGATCTCGGAACTTTGAGCGTTTACTGCGTTGGCTGGGATCTTATGGATCTTCTGTTAAACGGCTTCAGAGGCGTTGAGGGTAAGGTTGAAAGTATGCCTGCAAAACATTTCAGATCCGTACTCGGACAGATTGTTAATTTTTTCTACACTCTTCAGGGAGAAGCAGCAGGCGCACAGGCATTCTCTAATTTTGATACACTGCTTGCTCCTTTTATCTACTATGACAAGCTTTCATATGCAGAGGTAAAACAAGCACTCCAGGAATTCGTGTTCAACATAAATATACCTACAAGAGTAGGGTTTCAGACTCCTTTTACAAATATAACAATGGATCTTAATGTCCCGGATTTTCTTAAAGATCATCCTGTAATTATCGGTGGTAAACCTACAGCCAAAACCTATAAGGAATTCCAGAAAGAGATGGATACATTAAACCGCTGCTTTGCAGAAATTATGCTGGAAGGAGATGCCAAAGGCAGAGTGTTTACATTTCCAATTCCAACATACAACATTACCAGAGATTTTGACTGGGATAATGAAAACCTTAATCCTGTCTGGGAGATGACTTCGAGATACGGTATCCCCTACTTCTCAAATTTTGTCAACTCCGACCTGAATCCTGATGATGTACGAAGCATGTGCTGCAGATTACGACTTGACAACAGAGAATTAAGAAAACGGGGTGGCGGGCTATTCGGTTCAAATCCTTTAACAGGATCAATAGGAGTTGTTACAATAAACCTGCCGAGAATAGGATTCCTTTCTAAAAACAAAGATGAATTCTTTATGAGACTGGACAGATTAATGGAGCTTGCAAAACAGAGTCTGGAAACTAAAAGGAATCTTCTTGAAAATCTGACAGAAAGAGGCCTTTTCCCCTATGCCAGATTTTATCTGAGGAACATATTTACAAAAGAAAAGGAATACTGGAAAAACCATTTCTCTACAATCGGTATAATAGGAATGAATGAAGCCTGTGTTAATTTTCTCGGTCACAATCTGGTTCACCCTGAAAGCAGAGAATTCAGCCTTGAAGTACTTGATTACATGCGTGACAAACTAACTGATTTTCAAACGCATACAGGAAACATTTATAATCTGGAAGCTACTCCTGCGGAAGGCACTTCATTTAAACTTGCACTTCTTGATAAAAAATTATACAATGAAATTATTGTAGCAAATGAAGATGCATACAAACTCGGAGCTCCGCCCTATTATACCAATTCTTCCCAGCTTCCTGTAAGCTATACTGATGATCTTTTTGAAGCTTTGAGAATTCAGGACGAATTTCAGATTAAATATACAGGCGGTACTGTTTTTCACTGTTTTATCGGAGAAAATCAGATCCCTGTATCATCTCTTAAAAATCTGATAAAAAAAGTTACATCTAATTTCAGGCTTCCATACTTTACAATTACTCCCACATTCAGCATCTGCCCTGAACACGGATATATTTACGGGGAGCATCAATTATGCCCGAAGTGTGCTGAACAAGACAGAGAGACTCAGTGTGAAATTTATTCAAGAGTTGTCGGCTACCTTAGACCTGTAAAACAATGGAATAACGGAAAAAGGGAAGAATTTAAGGAGAGAAAACTTTTTGACAGATCTGTTGCAAACTACTGACAGGCAGAAAATAACAATGAAAATAGCAGGCTGGCAAAAACAATCATTCATAGATTATCCCGGTAAAATATCCACAGTTGTTTTTACTCAGGGTTGCAATTTCAGGTGTCTTTACTGTCACAACAGTAACCTGATCCCCTTTGAGCACAATAATTATTTCAGCACAGAGGAGGTCGTATCATACTGTAAAAAAAATGCAGGACTAACAGATGCATTGGTTATAACGGGAGGCGAGCCGACTCTCCAACCTGATTTGATAAATTTTATAAAAGAAATTAAAACTACGGGACTTCTTGTAAAAATCGACACTAACGGAACAAACTTTGATGTCATTAAGAAATTACTTGACCTGCAGATTATTGACTATATTGCAATGGATATAAAAACTTTTCCTTCTTTGGCTGAATACAAAAAAATTACGGATAATTTTACAGAAACTCATCTGAATAACATTGTAAAAACAATAGATATCATTAAAGCATATGGAAATGAATACGAATTCAGGACAACTGTTGTAAAAGGCATACATAATGTTGAGACAATTAAATCTATAGGCAAGCTTATCCGGTCATCACAAAGATGGGCAATACAAAACTGCAGGACATCAAATACTTACAGACCAATGAGTGGTTTTCCGAGTTTTACAGAACATGGAATTAATGTATTTGCACAAATTGCCCGTCAATTTGTAAAAGAAGTTAATATCAGATTTTAACAGTTTCCCGTCCAATATCACTTTAATTACGTCTAATTAATAATAGAAATAATACTTGATTTTTACTTAATTTTTTGCAATTTTGTATGGTTGGTTACTACCAAGAAATCAGGAGGATTCATGATTATTTCCAAGATCGATGTTACTGCGTTTAAATCTATTAAAAAGATTTCTTTCCCGTTGGATAAAAATATCACAGTTTTAATCGGGCCTAATGAATCCGGTAAAACTAACATCCTTCGCTCAATTTATAATATTATACCTGCTGAACCATTTACAAATGAAAAAACCTGTCAGTATTCGGATCTTTATAAAGAGGGTAAGCCTCCCATAATAAGCGTTGAATTATCAAATTTCTCAAGGGAAGACAAACTTCAGCTTGCTAAAATTTATGACGGCTTCAGAAATCTTGATTCATTCTGGTTAAGAAGAGAGGGACCGGAAATTTCCGATTATAAAATTATTGTTGACGATAAAATACTATCCATAGGCAACATAAAACCTTTATTTAAACTCCTTCCCGAAATTGTCTATTTTGACACTATTTCCATAATTAATGACAGAGTTAGTTACGATGACCTTGCAGGGAATCATCCTGAATATAAAACTGAAAGAAATCTCCTGAAAATAGGCGGGCTCTCTGATCCTGCAATTATATTTGAAGATTCCACAAGAGGAAGAAGAGCTGCAGAAGAAACCGGCTGGGAAATAACAAAAAGAATAAGAGAGGTCTGGACTCAGGAGCCTTCTCTTGAAATAAAATTACGTGTAAACGGAAACCTTATGTACATTGATTTCAGTGACAACACAACTGTATATGACACACCAAAATCCAGGTCCCTGGGGTTCTTATGGTATCTTTCATTTTATATTAATTTCATAGCAACAAGTATAGAATCAAAATCGAATTCATATCTTTTCCTGCTTGACGAACCTGGACTTCATCTTCATCCTGCAGGCCAGAAAGACCTTACTCAACTGCTTGAGCAATTGGCACAAAAAAATCAATTGATTTACACTACCCATTCTCCCTTTATGATTGACAGAAATTTCCCTGACAGAGTACGATTGGTTAATAAGACAAATGAAGGTACATCAATTGATAATGAAGCATACAGAGAAAACTGGAGACCCTTAAGACAGTCAATCGGACTTACCGTAGGAGACTTATTCTTTTTTAACACAAAAGGATTGTTTGTAGAGTTTCCAGGAAAACAGAAAAAAGGCTCTATTTTTTCGCATAAAAACTGATTCTCAAAAAAATAGCATTAAATTCGTACTGTTTTTAGAATAAAAATGAAATTAAAAAAGACCGGTTAAAAAAACCGGCCTTTTTTGTTTATCATAAAAATTTACTTAACTAAAAGAATCTTTTTCTTGTCTGTAAACTTACCTGCTTCTATAAGTACAAAATAAATCCCTGAAGGTACATTAGCACCTGAAACATTCTTGCCATTCCAAACAACACTATAACTTCCCCTTTGTATGTAACTGTCCACTAAATCTGCTATTTTTTCACCCATCATACTGTAAATATTTATTCTGACCATTGACGGCTCGGCAATATCATACTTAATTTCCGTTGAGCTATTAAAAGGATTCGGGAAATTCTGATAAAGGTAAAATTTATTGGGAATTGCAGAAGAATTTACAACTCCTGTACCCGGGTCGGAAGTCTTGATATAAGATTCCTTGACCTCTCCGGTACTGCCGCCGGGCCCTGTCACAATCAAAGTAACAGTATATTCTCCCGCATTATTAAATACATAAACAGGGTTCTGGTCAGTGCTCTTACCGCCGTCTCCAAAATCCCATGCCCATGATGTAATCTGACCTGTGGACAGATCTGTAAACTGTACTGAAAGGGGAGCTTCGCCCTGAACAGGTTCAGCAGAAAAATCCGCAACCGGAGGCGGTTCAAAAGCTGTTATGTAATTTATTTTTTCCAGAGTATCTGTACCGCCAGGCCCGGTTACTATAAGCTTAACCGAATAATTACCGCTTTTATAATAAACATGCACAGGATTTGTCTCAGAACTCGTGGAATCGTCTCCGAAAAACCATTGTCTATACGTTATATCA
>QNDG01000073.1 GCA_003645915.1 Candidatus Zhuqueibacterota bacterium
AAACAGTGAATCAATTATAGAAAAATCCTCCTTAAATAATAGAATTTCTAATTGTGTGAAAGAGGCAATACCGCCTGCTCTTAAAACCGGTTCGTGGTTATTATCCATAACTGTTCCTGTTTCCTTTTTAGTATTTATTCTTAAAATTACAGGAATTTTACAGATTATCGCACATTTTTTTACTCCGATATTTTCTTTTATGGGGCTGCCAGGAGAATCTGCTATAGTTTTTACAACTGCCTGTCTTCTCAATGTGTATTCAAGTATTGCTGTTATCCAGACTCTTGGTCTTGCAGGCCGGGTTGTGACAATTCTTGCTCTTATGTGCTTAATTTCACATAATCTCCCTGTAGAAAGTATGGTTCAGAAAAGAACCGGATCTTCTGCAATTAAAATGATTTTAATCAGACTTCTTTCCGGCTTTGCAGGTGCGGTAATACTTAATAAAATACTTCCTCCGGATTCTCCGGGGATATCGGATACTTTTGCAAAAACTTCTGTGCTGGCAAGGGGCTTTACAGTTGAATTTCAATTATGGGCAGTGGGAATGCTGAGGTTGTGCATTAAGATTATGGTGCTTATAACTCTTCTTATGATTTTCCAACGGATTCTGGAGGAGTTCGGAGTTACAGGATTTCTTTCACGTATTTTAAAGTATCCGCTTATGATTCTCGGAGTTCCACATCAGGCGGCATTTCTCTGGATTGTGGCAAATACTCTTGGCCTTGCATACGGCTCAGGAGTAATGATGGATCATATAAAGCGCGGGAAAATATCCCGTTCCAATGTAAACATCCTGAATTATCATGTTGCAATTTCACATTCACTGTTGGAGGATACACTTCTTTTTGTAGCAATAGGAGTTTCAGCATGGTGGATTACAATACCAAGACTCGCTCTTGCTGCTGTTGTTGTATGGTCTAAACGATTTATTGATATGTTTTTTAAAAAATAAAAAAGCATTGAACTCTGAATTATACGTGTAACAAACAGTATTAAATCCCGTATAATTATCAGTAAATACTTCCCTTTAACCAGAATAAGATATTATAATTACGGAAGGAGAACAAATGATTCGCAAGCAGAGAAGAATTATATCTTCGGTTTTAATTTTTATTATGATGTTATCAGTTTATTCGCTTTTTGCCGAAGATAAACGGCAGACCACAAAACGGCCTCTTGAAATATGGGATATTGCGGGCTGGAAGAGTATCCGCTCCCCTGTAGTCTCAAATAACGGCAGATGGTTCGGTTATATGTTATCACCCAATGAGGGTGACAGTGAAGTGATTTTAAGAAACACAGCCGATACAACTGAATACAGGTTCAAGGTAGGGAAAAAAGGATACGGAACAAAGATTTCATTCTCTGAAGATTCAAAATGGGCTGCTTTTTTGATTTCGCCTGCAACAAAGGAAGCTGAGAAATCAAAGAAAACAAAAAAGAAACTTTATGACAAGCTGTGCCTTGTTAATCTTACAACAGGCAGTGATACAACTTTTGATAAAATCCGGTCATTTAAATTCTCCGGTAAAAATCCTTTATGGATAGCAATGATGGAATATGCTGGTGAGACAAAATCCAAGTCAAAGGATAAGCCCAAAGGTGCAGGGCTCCTGCTTTACAATCTTAAAAACAGCAGCACTATCTATCTTGGAAGTGTTTCTGAATTTGCGTTTGACAAATACGGCAAATGGCTCGCCCTGATTATTGATACTGAAGGCAAAAAAGGCAACGGAATTCTTCTGCGGAATATGTCAACAGGAGTATTGTCTCCTCTTGATAATGACATTGCAAATTACGAGAAATTAAACTGGACGGAAAAAGGTGATGCATTTGCTGTCCTTAAAGGAAAAAAGAACGAAGATTACAAAGAAAAGCTCTATTCATTAATAGGGTTCTGTAATTTCGGAAAAAATCTTCCTGTAAAAGTTGTTTATGATCCGCTTAAAGACGAATCGTTTCCCAAAGATATGACTATCAGCCATAACAAAACTCCCGAATGGACAGAGGATCTCTCTGCAATTATTTTCGGAATAAATAAAACAGAGCTGACAGATAAAGCCAAAGAAAAGAGAGAAGAGGAGAAAAAGAAGGCGGAACAAGCTGAAAAAAAGAAAGAGAACAAGGATAAAAAAGGCAAAAAAGGAATGGGGAAAAACAAGGAAGATGAACCCAAGCTGCCTGATATGGTTATATGGCATTATAAGGATAAAAGACTTCAGTCACAGCAGTGGGTGGAAGAGAAGAAAGATAAGAAATACAGTTATCTCTCAATTTACAGGGTAAAAGAGAAACAATTTATCCGCCTTGCAGATGATGAGGTAAGAAGAGTTGAACCTGCTCCAAAAGGGCATTATGCTCTCGGATATGATGACAGTAAATACAGATTGATGGGTAATCTTGACGGCCGCTATTACAGGGACGTTTATGTGTATGATCTGAAAACAGGTAAACGTAAGCTGGTTCTGCAAAAAAGCAGATGGGATTACAGGCCTTCTCCTGACGGTACGCACTTTTTATATTACAAAGACGGTAATTTTTACACTTATGATATGGCAAACTCCAGATCATACAATATCACCAGGGGACTGCCTGTTTCTTTTATTAACACAGAAGATGATCACAATGTTAAAAATCCGCCTACACGGTTTATGTCATGGCTTAAAAACGGAAGAGGAGTTCTTTTAAATGATAACTGGGATATCTGGTCAGTGCCGGTTCACGGTGGTAAAGGAGTAAATCTTACTGTTAACGGCAGAAAGGATTCTCTCCGCTATCAATATCGGTTCAGGATTTATCCGAGAGAGAAGGGCGTTGATTTTTCAAAACCCCAGTATTTTACTGTTTACGGAGAATGGACTAAAAAGAAGGGTGTTGTAAGGATAGATAACGGTAAACCTGGTCCCAAAAGATTGTTATGGGGAGATGCTGCATTCAGCAGGATATTAAAAGCTGAAAAAGCGGGTGTTTTCCTCTATACAAAAGAGACAAATTCGCTGTATCCTGATTACTATGTTTCAAACAGCAGTCTTACAGGCGGACGGAAGATTACAGATGCAAATCCCCAGCAGAAGGATTTTTGCTGGTCGGCAGGTATAAAGCTTATTAATTATGTAAATGACAGAGGGCAGAAACTACAGGCAGCGCTGTATCTGCCGGCAGGTTATGAAGAAGGTAAGAGCTATCCCACTATAGTTTATATGTACGAGAAACTTTCCCAGAGAGCTAACAATTATCCTATGCCTGGTATAGCATGGGGAGGATTTAACCAGGCTTTTTACACAAGCCAGGGTTATGCAGTGCTGACTCCGGATATAACATTTAAAATCAATGATCCTGGTATATCATCTGTGGGATGTATCCTGCCTGCAGTAGAAGCTGCAATTAAGACCGGTATTGTGGATAAGGAACATGTCGGGATCCACGGGCATTCGTGGGGAGGATACCAGACAGCTTTCATTATTACCCAGACTCCGATTTTTAAAGCAGCCGTAGCAGGAGCTCCCCTTACAAACATGATCAGTATGTACTCATCAATTTACTGGAATTCCGGCAGCGGCAATATGGCTATATTTGAATCCAGTCAGGGGAGATTCTACGGCGGATTCTGGGACAATCTTGATGCATATACACGGAATTCACCTGTTTATCATGCAAAAAAGGTTGTTACTCCGTTAATCATTCTTCATAATGATAAAGACGGTGCTGTTGACTGGAACCAGGGTATTGAGTATTTCAATACCTTAAGAAGATTAAACAAGCCTGTTGTTATGCTTGAATACAGGGGAGAGAACCACGGCCTTCGTAAGATGGAGAACCGCAAGGATTATATGGTCAGGATGAAAGAATTTTTTGATCATTATTTGAAAGATAAACCTGCTCCCGAATGGTGGGAAAAGGGTGTTCCGTATTTAAAAATCAAGGATCATTTAAAAGAAAGAGCAAAACTGTTAAAAAAGCCTGACGAGAAAAAAAGTAAAGAGGATGAAAAAACGAAACCGGCTGAAACAGAAGAATAAAAGTGCAAGGGGCTGCAGTTTTAGGCAGCCCCTTTTTATTGGTATTACGGATAAAATCAAAGTGCGTCAGATCAGGATTTATAATCATATTTAAATGATTGATTGAACTTAAGCAGAAAATTGTTTATTTTGCCTTTGAACCATTTTGACTGCAAAAAAGGCAGGAGCCTGATTTTTTGAGGTTTAATCTGAACGGATTTGATTTATAAATTATACTGATTAAGTACGGAGTATTAAATATGACGGACAAATCGGAAAATGCCGGAGTAAACAAATCATCAATTAAATTTTGTGATTTAAGATGCCCCTACGCATCTCTTCCCAAACATGATGATATTGACGGATCAAACAGCTGCAGAACATTTTCTGCAATTTATTGTGAAAAGCTTAAACAGTATGTAACAAAAAATGCACCCTGCCCTCTAATTTTTGGAAAAAGAAGACCCAAATCCGTTTGGTGATTTTACTTGAATCTTGATACGTCAATATTGTAATTCTTTATCTTATAACCGATAATTCTTTCAGTAGTGTTTAACAACCTTGCTGCTCTTGCTCTGTTGCCTTTTGTAGTTTTAAGAGCATCCTGTATCAGCTCTTTTTCATATGATGCAACTGCATCTGTTAGTGATAATCTTGGTACTGTATTACTGCTTTCAGCTGTTTGCAGACTAGGGGGAAGATGATAGCTGTGAATAACCTGATCATCACACAAAAGCACTGCTCTTTCTATGCAGTTTTCAAGTTCCCTGACATTGCCGGGCCAGTGGTATCTCATAAGCATATCAATTGCAGGAGTAGAGATACGTTTTATTACTTTTCTGTGTTTCCTGCCGTATTTAAGCATAAAATGATCGGCCAGAAGCAGTATGTCGGTTTTTCTGTCTCTTAAAGGAGGAATATAAATTGAAAAAATATTTAATCTGTAGTATAAATCTTCTCTGAAGCGCCCGTTTTCAATCATTTTTTCAAGATTTGCATTTGTTGCTGTAATAATTCTGGCATCAGTTGTAATAGTTTCTGTTCCGCCTACTCTTTCAAACTGCTGGCTTTGAAGAACACGAAGCAGTTTAACCTGAGTCTGAAGAGAAATTTCTCCCACTTCATCAAGAAAAATAGTACCCTGATTTGCAAGTTCAAATCTTCCTTTTTTGGCTGCAACAGCACCTGTAAAAGCACCTTTTTCATGACCGAAAAATTCCGATTCAATTAGTGTCTCCGGTATTGCAGCGCAGTTTACCTTTATAAAAGGTTTGTCAGATCTCAGTGAATTGAAATGTATTGCTTCAGCAATCAGTTCTTTTCCAGTACCGGATTCACCCCAAATAAGCACTGTGGTGTCAGTTTTTGCAATTTTTGCCACTTGCTCATAAACATCTCTCATCTCATGACTGTTGCCGATTAAATTGTCAAAATTGTACTCCTGATGCAGTTTTTGTTTCAGTTCCACATTTTGGTTGATTAAAGTTTCTTTTTCTGCTTCAATAACGTGGCATACTCGTATGGGTTGAAGCAGGGCAGATGCAACTAAAGTGAAAAATTTTAAAGTACTGTCATAATCTCTTCTTGGATAATAAGGGAGGGTGACAGCAAGGAGCCCCAAAGTTCTGTAATCAAGAGTAATCGGAAGGATTATGAATGTTTCTTCTTTGTTAAAGGACTCCCGGAGCTTCATTAATTTTTCTACGGATGTCTCTTTGGATGCCTGAGGTATTACAACAGGTTTGCCGGAAACTGCTATGCTTCCGAGAATATTATTATCAAAACCAAAGATTTTCTCTTCAATCATTTTTTTAAATCCAATGGCAGCTCCGGTTGATATTAATTTTTTATTATTATTACATAAAAATACGACCCCAGATTTGATACCGTAGGACTGCATCAGAATCCTCAGAGATGCAAGGAGAGCTTCATTTAATACAAGAGTTCTGGAAAGAGCCTTGTTAATTTCAACAAGAATACTCAGTTTTTTTATTGTTTTTGGAATTGGTTTTGATTTGTTCATTTGGAATCCTACAAAAATGAAATATCGCCAGATAAAAGATACAAAAATGTAGGAAATTGTACAAGACAATTTTTTATGATTTTTCAAAAAGTTGAAGCTTTTTACTCCGGATGTGTATGTTTATAAACAGGTGCATACAAAAATGTAGTTATTTGATTATCATCATACAAAAATGTAGGAAGCAAGATAATGACCTTCTGATTATATCAAATTTGGTGTTTTTATAAATTCAAATAAAACAAATAGATATAAGAGTACATTGAGAGTAAAATATAATGCATGATTATGGCATTATTATTGCCAATATAAATGTATTATTTTAGTCAGGAATCAATATACTTAAAAGATAGTCAGGAGGTAACTGTGCCGGAAGAAGAAATTTTAAAAATTATTAAGGAGGAGAATGTTGAATTTGTATATCTTCTCTTCACTGATTTTAACGGGTTGACTAAAAAGGTAACTATTCAGGCCTCAAAAATTGAGAGTGCCTTAAAACACGGAGTCTGGTTTGACGGATCCTCAATCGAAGGATTTGCAAGAATATGTGAATCTGATATGCACTTAAAACTTGACACTTCAACTTTTTCAGTACTTCCATGGACTGAAAATAACGGTAAGAGCGCTCAGATAATATGTGATGTATATCTTCCTGACGGAGAACCTTTTGATGGAGATCCGAGAGGTGTTCTGAAAAGAGTGGTAAAAAAAGCTAATGATATGGGCCTTATTTATCTCGTAGGCCCGGAGATTGAATTTTTCCTTCTTGACAGGGAAGTACTTCCGGAATTGAGGCCTCATGACAGAAAGGGATATTTTGATCTCGGAGTTCAGAGCAGGGCGGTAAAGATCTGTCAGAAAGCAATGAAAGATATGAATAAGCTGGGTTACGTTTGTGAATCATATCATCATGAAGTAAGCCCGGGGCAGCATGAGATAGGTCTGGAATACGGACCTGCTGTTAATATTGCAGACGGAATTATAACATTAAAGCATGTTTTAAGAAGTCAGGCCAGAACAGAAGGTTTTAAGGTTACTT